>CANQSN010000070.1 GCA_947626505.1 uncultured Lachnospiraceae bacterium | reverse complement strand
CTCTGTATTTTAAACAGGCACACAACGGGATGTGGGTGCGTATGGCGTTGCTTTACGACACAATACTTAACGGATGAAAAAAATACTTTCCATTACAGGGTTCTTGTGGTATAATACTTTGAGTTAAAATGAATAAAGGAGGTATGGGCGCATGAAACGTGTTAAGACCTTAACAAAGAAGACCATGAAGAATACAATGGCAAAGGGTGGTTGCGGCGAGTGCCAGACATCTTGTCAGTCGGCTTGCAAGACGTCTTGTACTGTAGGAAACCAGAGTTGTGAGAGCCAGAGATAATTTAACAATCTTCACATTGTTTTAGCAGGGCTATTCATGGCATGAATAGCCTTTTATCTTATTTACGGATTTAAGGAGATTTGTTATGATTCATCAATATAAAAATAATGGTTATAATATAGTGATGGATGTATGCAGTGGTTCGGTTCATGTGGTGGAGGATGTTGTATATGATGTACTGCTTGAGTATAGTAAAGAATATGATAAGCATATATCCGACACTGCCGAAATGAAATGCGATAATGAATGCTCAAGCTGTAAAGGTTTTATTACTAATGAGGCAAAACAGCGTATTACAGATAAGCTGAGTGAGAAGTATAAAGCTGCCCATATAGAGGAAGCTTTTGAGGATATAGAGGAGCTTATTGAGGAAGGAATGCTTTTTGCCGAGGATGAATATCAGGAATATATTAGGGATTTTAAAAACCGAAAGACAGTGGTAAAGGCGCTTTGTCTGCATATTGCCCATGACTGTAATCTGTCATGCCGTTATTGCTTTGCGGGAGAGGGAGAATATAAGGGCGATAGAGCATTGATGAGCTTGGATGTAGGTAAGAAGGCTCTGGATTTTCTTGTGAAGAATTCCGGTAACAGGCGAAATCTTGAAGTGGATTTTTTTGGCGGAGAGCCTACCATGAATTGGGAGGTTGTTAAAGGAATTGTAGAATATGGACGTTCTCTGGAGAAGACGCATAATAAAAGATTCCGCTTTACTTTAACTACAAATGGCATATTATTTAATGAGGATATGATGGAGTTTGCTAACCGAGAGATGGCAAATGTAGTGCTTAGTATAGATGGAAGAAAAGAAGTCAATGATAGTATGAGACCTACAAGAAATGGCAAGGGCAGTTACGACTTGATACTTCCTAAGTTTAAGAGGTTTGCAGAATTAAGGCAGGGGAAGGATTACTATGTGAGGGGAACATTTACCCATCATAACTTGGATTTTTCAAAGGATGTACTGCATTTGGCAGATTCAGGTTTTGATAAGATTTCAGTGGAGCCTGTTGTGGCAGGAGCAGAGGAAGAGTATGCCATAAGACGGGAGGATATTCCTAAGCTTAAGCAAGAATATGATATATTGGCAAAGGAAATAGTAAAGAGGAATCGTGAGGGTAAGGGATTTACTTTTTTTCATTTTATGATAGATTTAGAACAAGGCCCCTGTGTGGCCAAGAGATTGTCAGGGTGTGGCTCCGGAACAGAATATCTGGCGGTGACTCCTTGGGGAGATTTGTATCCGTGTCATCAATTTGTGGGTGAGGATAAGTTTCTGATGGGTAATGTAGAGGAAGGGATTACCCATTCAGATATTTGTGATGAATTTAAACTTTGCAATGTATATGCAAAGGATAAATGTAGAGATTGCTTTGCGAGATTTTATTGCAGCGGAGGCTGCGCTGCCAATTCATATAAGTTTCACAGCCGGATTAATGATGTCTATGACATTGGGTGTGAGCTGGAGCAGAAAAGAATCGAGTGCGCAATCATGATAAAGGCCGCTATGGCAGAAGAAAAGGAGAGTTAACATGAAGAACAAGAAAACAAAAGGTATATTGATTGTTTTATGTTTCATTGTCCTTGCTGCATTTTCTGTATACACTGTGTTACAGGGACTTGGAAGGCAGCACAAAGGAATGGCATCCCATATTAAGTTTGGACTTGATTTGGCAGGTGGCGTAAGCATCACATACGAGATTAAGGATGATAATCCTACGGAAACTGAAATCAACGATACCATTGCTAAGATTGAACAGCGTGTGCAGCAGTATAGCACAGAATCCAATGTATATAAGGTGGGAAATAACCGTATTCAGGTTGAGATTCCGGGAGAGACTGATGCCAATAAGGTTTTAGAGGAGCTTGGTAAGCCGGGTTCATTGGTATTCCAGTTGGAAGACGGTACAGAGGTATGTACAGGTTCTGATATTAAAAGTGCAGAGGGCAATACAGTTACAGACCAGACTACAGGGCATAGAGAGTATGTAGTTCAGATTGAATTTAATGAAGCCGGAACGAAAAAGTTTGGCGATGCAACAACTGCAAATGTCGGAAAGCCGATTTATATTATGTATGATGGGGAACTGATTAGTTATCCTACAGTAGAGGAGCCTATTACGGGCGGTTCTTGCCAGATTGATGGTCAGGAAAGCTTGGATGAGGCAAAGGAGCTGGCAACCTATATACGTATAGGTGCGTTGCCATTGGAGCTTAAGGAGTTAAGTTCTCAGGTAGTGGCGGCACAGCTTGGTTCTGAGGCAGTTAAGTCCAGCCTAAAAGCAGGCGGAGTTGGTCTTGCCATTGTGTGTATATTTATGATTATAGTTTATTTTTGGCCGGGCGTTATCGCCAGTCTGGCTCTTTGCGCATATGTTTTATTAACATTGCTGGCAATTAATGGGTTTAACATTACGCTAACGCTTCCGGGTATGGCCGGCGTTATACTTGGAGTCGGTATGGCAGTAGACGCCAATGTCATTATATTTACTCGTATCAAGGAAGAATTAAGAGATGGTAAATCAGTAAAGACAGCGCTAAATTCAGGCTATAATAAAGCGTTATCTGCTATTATTGATGGTAATATTACAACTTTGATTGCAGCATTGGTGCTGTTTTTAAAGGGTACAGGTACAATCAGAGGATTTGCATCAACTCTGGCATTAAGTATTGTTCTTTCCATGTTTACAGCTCTACTTATTACAAAGTACCTGATGAATGCATTTTATGATTTAGGTATACAAAAGGCTGGCGCTTATGGTAGGGCAAAGGTTACAAAGGTATTTAATTACGTTAAGATAAGCAAATTCTGTATGATTGTTTCAGCAATTGTAATTATTATGGGACTTGTATTCCTGCCAATTAATAAGAATAAAGACGGTCAGATTTTGAATTTTGATTTAGATTTTGTAGGCGGAACCACAATGACGCTGACGCTTAATGAAAATTTAACTGCACAGCAGGCGGAGAAGTCCATAAAGCCATTGGTGGCCGAGGCAGCAGGCATTGAGGAGTCAGGTATACAGATTCAGGCGGTTAAGACGGACAGCCAGATTATTGTAAAAACAACCCAGCTTACTGTAGAACAGCGTGAGGCAGTCCAGAACGCTTTGGAAAAGGATAAGGATTTTACCTTAAAAAATGATATTGAGACAGAAAACATTTCTGCTACTATTAGTAACGAGATGCGCAAGAATGCAGTGATTGCTATTATTATTGCAACTATTTTGATGCTTATTTATATCGCATATCGTTTTAAGGATTGGAAGTTCGGCTGCGCCGCAGTAATAGCGCTGGTGCATGATGTGCTTGTTGTATTCTGCCTGTATTCTGTCGGCGGTATGACAGTGGGAAATACATTTATTGCATGTATGCTTACGATTGTGGGTTACTCTATTAATGCTACGATTATTATATTTGACCGTATTCGTGAGAATTTGAGGAGCATGAGTATTGCAAAGGATGGGCTTGATACTATTGTAAACACCAGTATTTCACAGACATTTACAAGAACAATCAATACTTCGTTTACAACATTTATTATGGTATTCCTTTTATGGATTATGGGCGTCAATTCATTAAAACAGTTTGCAATTGCTTTGATGGCAGGTATTATATGCGGAGCTTACTCATCTGTATGTATTACAGGTCCGCTGTGGTATTTGTTTAAGCGCGGCAGCGTGAAGAAGGCTGAAGCAGAGGCACAGGCTAAGCTGGAGCGTCAGGCGGCAGCTAAGGCTAAGGTAAGAGAGGAAAGGGAAAATGCCGCTAAGAAGAATAGCAGCAATAATTCTTCCAATAATACAAATAAAAATACCAACAATAACAAAAATAATTCTTCCGGCAATGCGCAAAAGAGCGCTCCTAAGAAAAAGGGCGGCAAGAAGAAAAAGAGAAAAAGATAAAAAAAGGGGGCATCACTGTTAAGGTGGTGCCTTTACTTGTGCAGAAAAAAGCCGAAAAATATTGAAAAAATCTGCTTTTCTGTTATAATTTGTAACTAAGGGAAAATGCGACGCTTTTGCATTTGTATTAATTATGAAAAGAGGGATATCCATGAAAAAAGTTGAAGATTATGTAAGAACAATACCTAATTTCCCGGAAGAAGGAATTATGTTTCGTGATATTACTAGTGTTTTACAGGATGCAGAAGGACTGCATTTGGCCATTGATGAGATGATGAAGCTTTTAGATGGGGTGGATTTTGATGTTGTAGCAGGAACAGAATCCAGAGGATTTATTTTTGGAGTTCCCATTGCCTATAGTATGAGAAAGCCTTTTATTCCGGTTCGCAAGAAGGGAAAGCTTCCCTGTGAAACTGTTGAGCAGGAATATGATTTGGAATATGGCAAGGCGGTTATTGAGATGCATAAGGATTCCATAAAGCAGGGGCAGAAAGTGGTTTTAGTGGATGATCTGATTGCTACAGGCGGTACCATTGAAGCTGCTATAAAGCTGGTTGAGCAGTTGGGCGGCGAGGTTGTAAAGGTTATTTTCCTTATGGAGCTTTTGGGGCTTAAGGGCAGGTCAAAGCTTGAAGGCTATGATGTGTCGTCTGTTATCCAGTATCCGGGTAATTAACTGGAAGCTTGCTAAAAGACTTATAGGCGAGTCTTGAAATAGTATTTCAGCAAAGGTTATAGTTTTGTAACTAAGATATTTGGATAGTTGATTTCATTTGTTGATAATTGGGAATAATCAATGAAACAGCAAGGAGGCGAGGACAATGGGAGATGCGCTGGCAAGTTTTGGAAGGGGAAGTTTGGAGCTGGACGGAAAAAATATTGAAAAGGATTTGAGTACTCCGGCAGATTTTACGGAGCCGGACGAGTTGTATAAAAGATTGATTGACAGTGTTTTAAGATACCATCCCAATACTGATATCAGTATGATTGAAAAAGCGTATCACATTGCTAAGAATGCCCATGAAGGCCAGAAGAGAAAGTCAGGGGAGCCTTATATTATCCATCCTCTTTGTGTGGCTATTATTTTGGCGGAGCTGGAGCTTGATAAAGAGACGATTGTTGCCGGCATTCTGCATGATGTGGTGGAAGATACTGTTATGACGCGGGAGGAGATTGCGGAAGAATTCAGCGAGGAGATTGCTCTTTTGGTGGATGGCGTTACGAAGCTGACTCAGTTAAACATTTCCACTGACAAGGTGGAGGTTCAGGCAGAGAATCTTAGAAAGATGTTTCTTGCTATGGCTAAGGATATCAGAGTTATCCTTATTAAGCTTTCGGACAGGCTTCATAATATCAGGACTTTGCAGTATATGAAACCTGAGAAGCAGCGGGAGAAGGCAAGGGAAACATTGGATATATATTCTCCTATTGCGCATCGCTTGGGAATCTCTAAAGTGAAGATTGAGCTTGATGATTATTCGCTTAAGTATTTGAAACCGGATGTATATGCAGAGCTGGAGGCCGGTATTGCCCTTCGTAAAAACGAGCGCGAGGAGTTTATTCTTTCTATTGTAGATGAAGTTAAAAACCATATAACAGAAGCGGGTATTGAGGCTGAGGTTGATGGCAGAGTTAAGCATTTCTTTAGTATTTATAAGAAAATGGTGAATCAGAACAAGACGCTTGATCAGATTTATGATTTGTTTGCAGTGAGAATAAAAGTGGAGACAGTGAAGGACTGCTATGCTGCGCTTGGCGTTATACATGAGATGTATACGCCGATTCCGGGACGATTTAAGGATTATATTGCCATGCCGAAGTCTAATATGTACCAATCTCTTCATACTACGCTTATCGGTCATAACGGTCAGCCATTTGAGATACAGATTCGTACTTACGAAATGCACAGGACTGCAGAATATGGTATTGCCGCCCACTGGAAGTATAAGGAGAATCTTGCAGGCAGCAGCAAGGATCAGGAAGAGGAGAAGCTTAGCTGGCTCAGGCAGATTCTGGAATGGCAGACCGAAGCAGAGGATAATCAGGAGTTTATGAATTTTATAAAAACGGATTTGGATTTATTTGCCGAGCAGGTATACTGCTTTACTCCATCAGGAGATGTAAAGAATCTTCCGACAGGTTCCACTCCTGTGGATTTCGCATATAGTATTCATAGCGCAGTGGGCAACAAGATGATTGGAGCAAGGGTAAATGACAGACAGGTGCCTATTGATTATAAGCTGCAAAATGGCGACAGAGTTGAGATTGTTACATCACTGAATTCTAAGGGACCAAGCAGGGATTGGCTTAATATTGTTCAGAGTTCTCAGGCTAAAAATAAAATTAACCAGTGGTTTAAGAGGGAATATAAAGAAGAAAACATTATCCGCGGTAAGGAGGTAATTCACGATTACTGTAAGGCAAAGGGAATTGATTTATCTCTTTATTTACAGCCTAAGTATAAGGAAAAGGTGCTTATAAAGTATGGTTTCCACGATTGGGATTCGGTTATGGCGGCAGTAGGACATGGCGGGCTAAAAGAAGGTCAGGTTATTAACAAGCTGGTTGAGGAATATGACAGAGACCATCCCAAGATAATAAGCAATGAAGATATTTTAGATGAGTTTGATAACAGGGAACAGAATGTAAAGAGAATTTCCGTAAGTTCTTCAAATGGAATTGTTGTTCATGGTATGCATGACGTATCCGTTCGTTTCAGCAGATGCTGTAATCCGGTTCCGGGCGATGAGATTGTAGGCTTTGTTACAAGAGGCAGGGGCATTTCCATTCATCGTACCGATTGTGTAAACTTAATGGCAATGAGCGACGCCGACCGTCAGAGAATGATTGAAGCAGAGTGGGATAAAAAGGAACAGAAACAGGATGGGGAGCGCTTCGAGACAGAGATTAAGATTTATACTTACATTCAAAATGACATGCTTATGAATATTACCAAGATTTTTACTGAGCGTGATATTACAGTGACTGCCATGAACGCAAGAAACGATAAAAAGGGAAAGTCTACATTTATAGTTTCTTTTGAGACTAGCGGTACAGAGGAGCTTAACCATATTATTTCAAGGATTAGAAGTCTGGAGGGTGTTATTGATATTGAGCGGACTACCGGGTGATTTTTAAGGAGGTAAATTGTTATGAGACAGCATATGATGCTTAGAACAGAACAGGTGGGAAATTTGGGGACTAATTGTTATCTGTTGTGTAATAAAGATACAAAGGAAGCAATTGTCATTGATCCCGGCGCACAGGGGCATTTGATACGAGATGTGCTGGAGTCCCTTGGAATGCAGCTTACAGCTATTTTACTGACGCATGGACATTACGACCATATAGGCGGCGTGGATGCATTGAAGGAGAGCTATATTAATGTTAAGGTGTATGCTTCATATGAGGAGCGGGAGATTTTATTCAATGAGGAGGATAATTTGAGCGCTATGCTTGGAAGGCCCTGTACAGTGGATGCGGATATATATTTACATGATGATGACAGGCTGGAGCTTATAGGCACGCATTTTAGAGTGATTCATACGCCGGGGCATACGCCGGGAGGACTTTGTTTTTATTCGATTGATGATGAGGTACTGTTTTCCGGCGATACATTGTTTGCGGGAAGTGTGGGCAGGACGGATTTTCCCGGAGGAGATGGAGAAGAACTGCTTCGTTCAGTTAAGGAGAGGCTTAGTATTATTCCGGACTATGTAAAGGTTTATCCGGGACATGGACCAAGCACTACAATGGAGATTGAACGCGAGGAGAATCCGTACATGTAAGGTCAGGATAAAGTTATGATTGGATTAATTCAGAATAATGAGCTTTATGATTATGATGTAAGAACGCTTTTACAGGCATTTTTTGACAATGAAAAGGTGGCGCCTGTTTTAGAAGGAACAAGAATGCATTTGCAAATATACCTTTCTGATGAGGGAAATCATAGAGTTGTTTTTATTTGTCCGAATGGAAGTTCATATAAAAGAGAGTTTGAGGGAGATTACAGTAATAAGCCTGAATTTAGAAATGTAATAAAAAGAGCGGTATATGATGTGCTTTCGGAATATACGGGAAGAAGGCTTCCATGGGGAAATCTTACGGGAATCAGGCCGGTTAAGATTATGACAGGTCTATTGGATAGTGGGATGACGCCGAATGAAGCAAAACAGCATTTTCAGAACACATACGATACGACAGAACAGAAGGCGGAGCTTAGTCTTAAGGTGGCTTTGAAGGAAAGGGAGATATTTGAAAATCTGGATTATGAAAACAGGTACAGTCTTTATATTGGGATTCCATTTTGCCCAAGCACCTGTCTTTATTGTTCATTTACTTCATATCCTATAGCTTCCTATAAGGGTATGGTGGAAGATTACCTGAAGGCGCTTAAAAAGGAAATGGAATATGTGGCTGCTTCCATGAAGGGAAGACGTCCAAACAGTATTTATATTGGAGGAGGTACGCCGACGTCTCTTTCGGCGGAGCAGTTAAAGAGATTGCTTAGCTGGGTTTGCGGATGCTTTGATTTGTCCGGAATTTCAGAGTTTACTGTGGAGGCGGGCAGACCGGACAGTATTACGAAGGATAAATTAAAGGTTTTATGCGATTTTCCGGTGAACCGCATCAGCATTAATCCGCAGACAATGAATCAGAAAACGCTGAAATTAATCGGCAGAGCCCATACCGTAGAGCAGACAAGACAGGCTTATGAGATGGCTAGGGAGATGGGCTTTGATAATATTAATATGGATTTGATTATGGGACTTCCCGACGAGACGTTTGAAGATGTACAAAATACATTGCAGCAGGTTAAAGAGCTTGAGCCGGATAATCTGACTGTTCATTCACTGGCAATTAAGAGAGCGTCTAGACTTAATACTTCAAGAGAGGAGTATGAAAATACTGTAAAGGGCTGTACTGACGATATGCTGGTGGAGGCTGATAAAACTGCAAAGGAGATAGGGATGGAGCCTTATTATCTGTATCGGCAGAAAAATATTCCCGGTAACTTTGAAAATGTCGGCTATGCAAAACCCGGTAAGGAGGGTATTTACAATATTCTTATTATGGAGGAGAAACAGACCATTCTTGCGCTGGGAGCCGGGAGCATCTCAAAAAGGGTGTACCCGGACGGGACAATCAAGCGGTGCGAAAATGTCAAGGAAG
>CANQSN010000069.1 GCA_947626505.1 uncultured Lachnospiraceae bacterium | reverse complement strand
CCGGCTTCGGCTGCTTCCTCTACTTCCTCATCTGCCTTCTCAACTTCTCCGGCTTCGGCTGCTTCCTCTACTTCCTCGGCTGACTCATCTGCCTTCTCAGCCTCTCCGGCTTCGGCTGCTTCCTCGGCTGACTCATCTGCCTTCTCAGCCTCTCCGGCTTCCTCATCGGAAACAGCCATCTCTTCATCACCAATAACATCTTCTGATTCTAAAATATCACTCCCCCGACTTCTACTTAACCGCTCCCTCGCAGGGAACAGCTTTTTCATAGCTGCTGAAATCTGCGTTACAGCCATCATCATAAAATACCCAACAAACTCCAACAGCTCGGACTCGCCGGGTTTACATACAAGCCACGCATATACTGTCAATAACAGTGTCGCTACAATAGAAAGCCATAAAACGCCTGACAAAAAAACAGTAAACGAACCATGAAGCATTGGCACATTGGACCAACCACTATCTGTAACAAACTGCCCGCCAGGAAATAGAATTGCCAAAGAACGTAAATAGCATTTGCCGATAGAAACAGGCCGGCTAATCTGCTTATATACTATAAATAATGAAAAAGCAGTATTTGACCACTGTAACAATAAGAACACAATAGCCCCCATAACGCTTCCTATGGAAAAGCGGTAATAAATAGGATAAGTATATTCCTTCTGCCTGACAAATAACAAAAATATTGGAGCTAATAAAAGCAGCACTAATACCCACTCAGCAGCGCCAATCAAAAACCCTCCCTTAGCTGCTAAAAGCAGTATTACAATACCTGATATCTCCAACAATATAACAGCGTAAAATGCCCATTTTTGATATGTCACCAGGTACGGAATCAGTACAATCAAAAGAATTGATATGGTTCTTAAAATATTCCATGCAACTCCGCTTGACTCATAATAACTAAAATCCTTGTCATATGTGGGAAAAAAGGATTTTATCATAATCATACCTGAGCCAACAAATAAAATAAAAGCTGCTAATGTAACAAAAAAATCTCCCGTATTCCTCTCTCTTCGCGGCTGATTAAAAATGTTATTCTTAGCACGCTGGCTTTGCCGGCCACGATATCCATTTTCCCTGTATTTTTTATACTCTTCCATCTTCCAACATCCCTGCTTATTTTTATTCAAGACTCGCTTGCGAGTCTTGTCTTAAGATTCGGTTCTGCTTTCGCAGACATTTTCTGCTCCGAATCTCTAAACATCCTTCCACAGATTTTTAGGCTCTAATACATGGTCGTCATCAAATATCCTTTTGCGGACTTTAAGCATATCCTCATCTGTCTTAGCAATTACATCCGCACACCTTTTCAACTCCCTCTCAATAGATTCAGCATCCTTAACATTTTTCTTATAGTGGAGATGATGGTCAAGACTTGCCCAAAAATCCATAGCTATAGTACGAATCTGTACCTCTACGCGCATTCTTCTGGTAACATCTGCAAAAAATACCGGAACCTCCACAATCAAATGCAGACTTCGATACCCGTTAGGTTTTGGATTATCTATATAATCCTTCATCTTAACCAGTTTAATATCGTCCTGCCTTATAAGCATACCTGCAATTGTATAAATATCATCAATAAACGAGCATACCACCCTAATTCCCGCAACATCATTTAAATTATCCAAAATAGACTCAGCTCGAATAGGTACGCCCAGCTTTTTAAGCTTTTTCGCTATACTGGCCGGCTCCTTAATTCTGGAATTCAAATGCTCAATTGGATTGCGCTCATATCTGGACGCTAAGTCATCATTTAATACTTCCAGCTTTGTCTTTACCTCTCGGATTGCGCAGCGATACATCATCATTAACTGTTCAAACTTATAACCCTGCTCAAATCCTCGCTGTCCTTCCGGAATCAACAGCCTCTCCAGAAAAGGATCCTCTCCTGACGCATTATCGTTTTTTGCCACTATAGCATAATTCTCCTCTGTCCCGCCATCTTCAATAATATCACTGCCGCTCTCTACAATATTATCGCTGTTTTCCATACTGATAACCTTCCTTCGTAAACAAAATAACCGTTACTCCGCTGCCGTATTACCTGCCTTTTGTCCGTCTCCTGTAGCTGTACCATTATCAGCGTCAGCGCTTCGCTGATAATAATATACGACACTCCATTCTCCATCTATCTCTACTACCGCAAACATCAAAGGTATTGTTGCGGAGCTTTTTTTACTGGACAACTCCATATCTGCTGATACCCAGTATCCAGCTTCAAAATCCAAATCAATATTATATACGTTTGATAAATCAGATTTGATTGTATCAATATCCGCCTCTCCAATATCAGTAACATCTCCTATTGTATAATCAGCCTTCCAGTTTTCTCCCAATCCTTGGATAAAGCTCTGATTCAAGTCATTCCAGATTTTGGCAGGAGATGTATCCTTTGTAATCTGTTCTGACATAAAATCCGGATAAGAATCTATAATAAGAGTTATATCCTTATTCTTATATCCCTCCAAATACGATACTACCGGTTTTAAATAAGCTTTTGAAGAATTAAAGAAACCTCCATGAGATTTCTGGTAAATAACCATAATAACCCCTGCAAATATAAGAAAAGCTGCTGCCACTGTGATTGAAACAGATAATGGAAGCTTATTCTTGGGTATTTCGATATCGTCCTCTTCCTCCTCCTGTGAAATTTCTGATTTAATTTCCTTGCTTATACGCTTATTCTCTCCCGCTGCCTTTGCTGCCGCTAATGCATCCGCTAAAGCTTCAGGGCTCAAATTATCGATATCCTCCTCTTCCTCTACCGCTTCCATTCTTTTCTCATTTTCATCCTCTTTATCGCCGGCTTCTTCCTCCTTGGCAGCCGCAGCCTGCTCCTCGTCAGTCTCCTTTGAAGAATCCGTTTCAGGCCGGAAACCACAATATGGGCAGAAGCTCATATCCTCATCATACTCTTTTCCACATTTCTCACATACTATCATAACTTATTCCTCCATATTTGTTTTACATCCAACGTACATTTACAGAATACTTTCCCACAAGCATCGTAAATATCATTTAACCTTTAAACCTAATCCATTAGCCGCTCACTGTATCAGTTTACCATAGATTTAAAAAAAGAAAAAGAAAAACCTTCATTTGTTTAGATTTGTTGAGATTTTCTGTAAAATATGGTACTCTTTACTTAAATTATATAAGCCAAAAGGAGTGAAAATCATGAAAACAGCACCATTAAAAGGAACCAGAGACTATCTTCCAAAGGAAGTACGCATAAGGGACTATTTGCAAAACACAATACTTAACGCCTATCAAGATGCGGGATTCTCAAGGATTACCACCCCTATCATAGAAGATGCTGTTAATCTGGACAAAAGTGATGGTGGCGAAAACCTGAACCTGATATTTAAGATTCTAAAACGCGGCAAAAAGCTTGATAGAGTGTTGGAAATGGATAGTATTTCCGAAAATGACTTATGTGATATGGGCCTTCGCTATGACTTAACCCTTCCGCTCTCCCGTTACTATGCCAATAACCGAAACAGCTTAATGACTCCCTTTAAGGTCATTCAAATGGACAGGGTATATCGGGCGGAAAATCCTCAAAAGGGACGTTTACGTGAATTTATGCAATGTGACATTGATATAATTGGAGATTCCTCCATGAATGCTGAGGTTGAACTAATCCTGACAACAGCCAAAGCCTTAAAACTTATTGGAATTGAGCAATTCACCGTAAAAATAAACGACCGGCGGATTCTTGCAGATATTTTCAAATATTGCGGTTTTCCGGAGGAAAGCAATGAAAGGCTGGCAATTATATTCGATAAAATGGATAAAATCGGACTAGAGGGCGTAAATGCCGAGCTTAAGGAGGCTGAATTTTCCAGTGAAGCCATTTCCAGTTTTATTAAACTATTTTCTGATGAAACTCTTACTATTGAGCAGGTTGCCAAGGTATGCGACAACACGTATATACAGAACCTTCAATACATAATGGATACTGTAAACGCCTTATCTGATGGCAGTTTCCCAATTGTATTTGCGCCATCCTTAGTACGCGGGCAAGGCTATTACACAGGAACCATATTTGAAGTCGAGGCATTGGGCTATAACGGAGCCTGTGCCGGAGGCGGCAGGTATGACAATTTAATTGGCAAATTCCTAAAAGAAGATATCCCTGCAGTAGGCTTCTCCATAGGATTTGAGCGGATTTTTGGAATACTTATGGAAAAAAATGAACCTATCCCTAACCAAAAACAAAAAATTGCTCTCTTCTACAATCAGGAGGACTATATAAATGCCTTAAAAAAAGCGGAAGAATTGAGAAATTCCTACATGGTTTCACTGTTTTTCCGCCCCAAAAAGCTTGGCAAATTTTTAAACCGCATAGAGGAAGCAGATTTTGACGGTTACATGGTATATGGTGAAGAAGATGGAATAAAAATATTCCAATCCTAAAAACAGTTGCCTTATCCTCATTTCTACTACAGTCGCTATTATAATTCTTGACCTTTTTAAGCTCAAGTGCTACTATATTAATTGCAAAATATGACAGATAATTCCATTTCAAAATATACATCATTTATAAGGTGTAATATAAGGATACTCTGTTACTGTTTATCAGATGGGAGAAAACTAACATCTGACAAACGCTCCGCAAGGATGCACAAGAGATTCGGATTATAAGACGTCTGCTAAAGCAGCTCCGAATCTCGCACCAAGACTCGCAAGCGAGTCTTGAATAATCAAAATAATCTATAAAATTAAGAGGTGTTAAAATGAGTAAGAGTTTTGAAGATTTATTATCAAAGGTTGCCTCTTGCAGCCTTAAGAAATTATCTGTGGCTAATGCACAGGATGACGCTGTAATTGAGGCAGTACGCGCCGCTAAGGACCGTAATATTGCAGATGCAGTATTAGTTGGCGACGAAGCGAAGATTAAGAAGATTGCCGAAGAAATCAACACTGATATAAGCGATTTTGAAATTGTAAATGTAACAGACCCGATAGAAGCTGCAAGGACTGCTGTTTCCTTTGTGCATGATGGTAAAGCTGACATGTATATGAAAGGTTTAATTGATACTAAATCATTCCTTAAGAGTGTATTGGACAAAGAGGTAGGGCTTCGTACCGACAAGACTCTTTCCCATGTTTGTGTATTTGAGATTGAAGGCTGTGACCGCCTCCTTTTCTTAACCGATGTGGCATTTGTTCCATATCCTGATTTAGAAACTAAAGTACAGATTATTAACAATACTGTGGAAATCGCAAAAGCCTGCGGTTTAACATGCCCTAAGGTAGCGCCACTGGCTGCTGTTGAAGTTGTTAATCCTAAAATGCCCGCTACAGTAGATGCTGCCGAGTTGACTAAAATGTGTGAGGATGGAAAGATTACCGGTTGTATCGTAGACGGTCCTCTTTCATTTGACCTTGCATATGATCCTGAAGCTGCTAAACATAAAGGAGCTGAAGGACGTAAGATTGTTGGTGATGCAGACATTATGCTATTTCCTGACATTCATTCCGGCAATATTACATATAAGGCGCTTGTCCATGCTGCACCGATTAAGAATGGTAATATCTTAACGGGAACGAGAAAACCAGTTATATTAACATCCCGTTCTGACGACTTTGAAACAAAGGTAAATTCCATTGCCTTAGCTGCTGTTGTTGCAGAAGAATTAAAATAGACTAATATATCTGCTGCGCTTTGCGGACGCCTTTATCAGATGTTAGTTTTCTCCTATCTGATAAAGGTTTTGCAAGGACGCACTAAAGATTATGAGCAGAAGATATCTGCTAAAGCAGACTCGAAGTTTGCGCTAAGACTCGCAGGCAAGTCTTGAATTTTTCATAAATCCACTATTAATTAATGCAATATCTTAGCTATAATTATATCATTGGGCCTTAATAAAGTTTCATCCTTCGGAAGTACAGTTAGATTTCCCCGTAAAATAATATACACAAACAACCCCTCGGTATCTCTAACCTCTGCAATACTCTTACCCTTAAGCTTACTATCTACTAAGATTTCTACAATATCCACAATGTCCAATTTCTTATAATTAGCATTATAGGAATTCTTCTGATATTGCTCCACAAATCCTGCACTTATAATACCTGTTGGTATCGCTACTGTTCCTACACCTAAAAAAGCTATAATAATTGCCATGATTCTTCCTATTGTTGTTACTGGATAGATATCACCATAGCCTACAGTAAGCAGGGTGGACATGCTCCACCAAATTCCGCTAAAGGCATTGCAAAACACATCCGGCTGCGCCTTATGCTCTGCATTATACATAAACAATGAGCTTGCCATCATCAGAACAAATATAATAAAAATAGAGGATACAAGCTGGTTTCGCTTTTCATATAATACCCGAGTGATAATATGAAAGGAATCCATTCTTGCATTCAGGCGGAACAAATGAAAAATACGAACAACCCTAAGCATCCGGAACACAACAAAGCCACTCAGGAAAAATGCCGGAATAATGGTAAACAAATCTACCACTCCTTCAAAGGAACAGATAAATTTTACCCTTGACATAACATTTCCATCATTAGGATACAGATAATCTGCTGTCCATATTCTTAAAATATACTCTACGCAAAAAACCGCTGTTGTTATAACTTCAACCCAATGAAACAAAAACCTGTACCCGGCTAATGCTTCAAAGGTTTCCATAAACATTACAATAATATTTAACAAAATATTGAGTACAATAAATATATCAAAGCATCTACTGACTATATTACTTTTATCACCAATTTGAATAATATCAAAAATTTTTCTTTTATTTGACATAGCTATTAAACCACCTTTATTGCAGCATGGCTATTATTCTATTTTATCATGTCCACAATTCATCCAAATACTCACATTCAATTATAGCGTGTATCACTAACATACAGAATACTTCACCCAATCAGTACCTTTTTCCCCTCAAATGCGAATCCATACTTCCGAATCTTCCCCTCTGGTATCCCCTTGTCCATCAAAGCGGCAACATAGTTTTTCTCATTTATCTGATTCAAGGCCGCAGAAACGGTATCCGCAAGGTCTTTCTCATCTTCCTCATCATATACTTTGAATTCTATGATTATGGCATCATCCGCCTTTTCTTTTGGTTCTAACAGGACATCATATCTGCCGAATCCACTTTCACGGTTGGAAGTAATAACATACCGCTTACGCAAATCCACCATCAGTCCCAGTACAAAACCATGATAAAACCGCTCCGGTTCGGCTCCGGATGGACGGTTTCCGGTATCGAAATAGCTGAAGGTACTAAGAGCAACACGATTCATATAGGTATTCATCGCCTTTCTATCTCCTAAAAGCAATGCCTTAATAAAATCATTGTAACAGGCACTTTCCGTTTTAAACCAACCTTTGACCATATTCTCAAACATGAAGCGAACCTCCATATTGGTCAATGTCAGTGTATATTCTGTTTCCTGCCAGCTCTCAACTCCTTCTTCAATAAATGCACCCGACTCTACCACCTTTAGATATCCACCGGCAAGCAGAATACTCCAGATTGCTTCCTCATTACTATCCATTTGGTTATACACAATCTGCTCATCCAATATCGTAGTAATACATCCTCCCGCAAGCAGTGTTTCAAAGGACTCCTTAATCCGGCTGCTTCCCTCCCGGAGCAGTTTTCCTACCAGACCATTGGCACTGGTATTTGCCCAATAAGTATTAAACTTACCGGTATCCAGATAATTAATAATCGACCATGGATTATAAATGTCACTGACACCTCCAAACACAAAGCCATCATACCAACATTTTACATTGTTCTTCTCCGGCATACCCATCTCATCCATAGCAGCAAACACCTCCGCCTCGGTAAATCCAAAGGCAGTAGCATACTCCTCGGATGTAGTAGTTACCACTTTGAGATTATTAAGATCAGAAAATATCGACTCCTTGCTGACTCTTGTAATACCGGTCATGATTGCTCGTTCCATGTACGGATTCGTCTTAAATGTTGAATTAAATAAACTTCTTGTAAATGACACCAGTTCATCCCAGAATCCATTTACATATGCCTCCTGCATTGGCGTATCGTACTCGTCCAGCAAGATGATGACCTTTTTGCCATAATACCGGTACAAGAAATCAGACAATTGATACAGTGCCGATGTGACATCACCGTCTCCTACACCCACGGACAACACCCGATCATAAAATTCTCTGTCAGCAACAGTCATTGTTTCACTGTCTTTGATATATATATATTTGATATATATATTCCTTATAATCTCACAAATCTTATCTCTCGTGTTCTTATAATTTGTTTCCTTCACCCTCGCAAAAGACAAGCTAATTACCGGATAAGTGCCTTGAAGCTCCCGGTATTCCTCATCCTCCCAGATAGAAAGCCCCTCGAACAGTTCTCCCTGCCCAGCATACCTGTTCGAGAAAAAATACTCCAGCATACTAATATTCAATGTCTTACCAAAACGTCTTGGGCGGGTAATCAAAGTTACAGAATCATTACTTTCCCACCATGCCCTGATAAAATTTGTCTTATCCACGTAAAAGCAATTTTTTCTTATCAAATCCCCAAAATCTTGTATTCCGATGGCTACGGTTCTTGTTTTCCCTGTTTTATTCATTCCACTACTCTGCATTCCCATATGCCCCTCCGATCTATTTCCAGTCAATATCCATCATAGTCTAATCAACACTATATTTAATTCCATTCACATTATGTACCTTATCATAATACCGCATTCGTGAGATAAACCTAAGAAATTTATTTTGCGCTAACAAGTAACTGTACATATCCTCTGCCGCTTATTCGTTCCAGTTCTTTTTCCATCCAAAGATACTTTTGTCTAATCCTATCATCATTGTAACCATTGAGATTTATATCAATCATATTCCTCAAACGGTCATATCTCTTTGACTTCTCTATTTCCTTCCACGATTTATCCTCGCCCAAATATCTTTCAATACAGTTTATATAATAATATCCATCCTCATCCTTTGGCAGTTCTTCTCCACTGTCTATTGTAACCCTGCTACCAATTGTTACTTCATTAGAAATAATAATCCTTGGATATACAGCATATTTCTCCTGAGCCCAATAAGCATCAACCAATCCTTTTCCAAAAACCAGATTATCTTTTAAGAAAAAATCCCCCAAGGCAATTGCTCCCCTAAGCAATACGGGACTATCTAAATCAAAAAAATATTCTTGTATGACATTGCATATATCCACCACTACTGCCAGAGCCTCCGGATGTCCATACGGAGTACTGACTACTATGCTATCCGACATAATATGTATATTAGAATCTTCTAGTGCTTTATTATATCGGTTTAATGCTTCTCCTTCCGGAGATTTATCATCACTACTAACTGCTCTACTTAATGCAATACGGACTTCATTGTTAGTAATTATAGACTTAAAAATATTAAGTACCTCGTCAAACCCACTTGTATTTACAATATTTTTAAATCCAAGAATATCGAGAAATGCTACAAAATGCTTTTCATATGTTTCCATATTATCTATCGCTCCTTCAACCCCAAGAATATTTAGTTTATTCTCAACCTCCTATTTGTATTCAGTAAGTTTCTCTTGTTTTAAAATATACACACATTCCACCCTCCATTCTTCTTTTTTCTTTATCGTCTCTACTTACTAATTCCCTTGGAGTGGTAAAATATTTTTAAGCTCTTTAAAAGTGTTCTCCCTTTTCTTTCCCCGTATCCTTATCTCCTAATTATACTCATTATTCCCATCTTTAGCAAGTGTCTCCTGTATCATCTTCAGACCTAAATTATGCAGCTCCTCCGCCAATCCCATAACATATTCAGCAAACTTTGTTGGCTCCTTCAAAAATTATTTTCAAGTATTTCAAATTTACTGATGCATTTTTTCTTCAAAATATTTTATACTGTTAATCATAAGGGACGCCTCCTTTGTATGTGTTTTTTTGTGTGCTAATATTTCAATACAAAGTTGGCGTCCTTTTCTATTTCTAATTATCCGAATAAAATTTTACCCTAGCTTTTTTAAATTAATTTCTTGTATTGTAATTCTACAATTCTAAAAAGTGTGAATTTATTGTGAAAACATGTGAAAAATATGTGTCTAAAATGTGTTAAACGTGTGAACAAAAAAGT
>CANQSN010000068.1 GCA_947626505.1 uncultured Lachnospiraceae bacterium | reverse complement strand
CCTTTAACAATTTATGCTGGTATAGACTAGCAATATATGGTACAATTTATTCAGGTTAGTAATCTTCAATAATTTATGCTGGCGCAGAATGCGGGTGCGGTACATATTATTGAGGTGTTTAAGAAGGGAAGGAAGCAATACGCTAAAGATATAAAAAAGGGGTGGGTTGATATGAAACAATTTCAATTTTCGTATACGGATGGCGAGACCTTCCGCAATGAACTTACAAGATTCAAGTCCGAGCATAGCGCTGTTGATTTTTCAAGAATGATATTTCATATTTATTCGGAGGTTTTGGAGGAGAAAGTAATTCATTGTGTATGTGATACGCTGAAAGAAGTATTTCCAGATACTCCCTATGTGGGGTGTTCCACCAGCGGTAATATTATTGACTGCAAATTATCATCTAAAATTACTGTTGTCTGCACTGTGTTTGAGTACGAATCCACTAAGGTAAAGGTATTTCAGTATGATTATATAAATGATAATACAGACAGCATAACTGCAGAAATTGTAGAAGAAACTAAGAAGAATCCATGGGTAAAGGCAATCGAGATGTTTTTTACAATTCCTGAAGGCTCTACAACTCGTTTTTGCGATGGAATGAAAGATGTAAGACAGGATATTCAGATTTTTGGAGGAGTGTCCTGCAGCAATGATATTACAAGCGATGCTTGCCTTGTATTTTCCAAAGGCAGTGAATGCTCTGATAAATCTATTATTGTTCTATTTTATGGCGGAGAGGATTTGTATGTTAATTCCATTAATATTACAGGATGGAAGCCTCTTGGAAGAAAGTTTCATGTCACGAAATCTAATGGAAGCGTTTTGCAGGAGCTTGACGGAATACCGGCATATGATGTTTACCACAAATATTTGAATATTCAAAATGACGAAAATTTCTTCTACAATACACTGGAGTTTCCATTGTTTTATGAGCATAACGATACGACAATTTTAAGGACTCCCGTTGCCAGCAACGCAGATGGTTCTCTTAATATGACTTCAGATATTGATACCGGTTCTGTGGTTAGAATATCTTATGGCGATCCTAGTACCATTGTGGAGAGTATAAAAAAGGATAGCCAGAAAATGAATCAGTTCCAACCTGATGTTTTACATATTTTTTCATGTGCTGCAAGGAGAACATTCTGGACAGATAAGGAACCGACATATGAGATTTATCCGTTTAAGGGAATTTCCCCCTCCTGTGGATTTTTCTCTCATGGAGAGTTTCTTAGAACAAAGGGGAAATTAAACCAGCACAATGTAACCCTTGTAATTGCCGCAATGCGGGAAGGGGAGAAAAAAGCGGACGCCAATACAGCTCCGATTGTAACTGAGGAGAAGCTTCTTTCGCAGATTCCTCTGGTTTCGCGTCTTGCAACATTTATCAGTGCAACCTCATTGGAGCTTGAGGAAATAAACAGTAAGCTTGAACATGCCAATGAAAAATTGAAAAATGCCGCCATTATTGATGGGTTGACGGGCATTTATAACCGTAAGGAAATTCAAAGTCAGATTGAAAAGGCTTGTTCTAATATAGATAATAAGAAGTTTTCAGTTGTGATGCTGGATATTGATAATTTTAAACAGGTAAATGATACTTATGGGCACCAAGAGGGCGATACAGTAATTATTGCCTTGGCAGATATACTTAATGACAAGAATATGCTTAAAACTAATAAGTATTCTGCCGGAAGGTGGGGCGGTGAAGAGTTTATGATGCTTTTGCAGGATACGGATGTTACTGCCGCATCATTTATTGCAGAGCTTATAAGAAAGTGTTTTGAAAATACATCTTTCCCGAAGGTTCGTCCGCAGACGGTAAGTATTGGCGTAACACAGGTTAGAGAGGAAGACACAATGGATACTCTGTGTACTAGGGTAGATACCGCTTTATATAAGGCAAAAAAGGGCGGTAAGAACAGGGTAGTTATTATATAGTTAATAGGACGAAGAAATATTAGCTGATAATTAGAATGGTGAATTGTATGATACATACAAAGACATTGACGCTTTATTTTTTAAAATTTGTAATACGGATTGCAGTATTCGTTTCAGTGCTGGTTTTTTATATTTTACATAAGGAATTGCTGTGTGATTTGATGACGCAGTCTATTTGGAATGGTATTGCATTTATACATGTTCTGTGGTTTGGCTTTATGTTTATGATGTTTAGTCATCTGGTTTTTGGAAGGCTTAAATCTATGGCGCTTCGTAAGGCAAAAGATAGCGAATATAAAGAGGTTGAGGGCTATAATCGGCTTGAACTATATGAGTATATACATGACCAGAATATAAAGGCATGGCGGGTTATGCTGGTGTGGCTGATATTTAATGCAGTATGGGGGCTTTTGTATTTGCTTCAGGTATTGGATAATGCTGACCTGCTCATGTTATCCATATTTTACTTTTTGTGCGATTATATATGTATTTTGATTTATTGTCCCTTCCAGAGCCATATTATGGGGAATAAGTGCTGTGTCAACTGCCGAATTTATGATTGGGGACATTTTATGATGTTTACCCCTATGTTGTTTATAAGGAATTTTTTTAGTTGGAGTCTGTTTTTTATGTCGCTTTTAGTATTAATTCATTGGGAGATTATTTATGCAAAGTATCCTGAGAGGTTTTGGAGTGGTTCTAATCAGAGGCTTAAATGTATTAACTGCCAAGATAAGATTTGTCAGGTGAAGAACAAGCTTTCCAACAAGAAATCATATTAAGAAGATTTGTTAAAACAGGTCTTCTTTTTTTGTAATTTTTTGTCTTGTATGATAATATATATCAGATGGAAGACGACTTTCGCCTTTATAGGCGGTGAGTAACAAATTTGTATCAGTGGCGGGATTCAATCTCCCCATCTGGTATATGCTCAGCGAGGATGCGCTAGAGATTTGGATAGGAAACTGTCTGCTAAAGCAGATTTGAATCTTTAGCCACGACTTGCAAGCGAGTCTTGAATAAATATTATAGGAAAGAGGATATATATGACACTGGATGAATTGGCTGTCAAAGAGACTGGAATGATTGTTAATGTAGGCGGTAAAGGCGCTTTACGACAACATTTTCTGGATATGGGACTGTTGCCGGGGACTAAGGTAAAACTGGTGAAATATGCACCTATGGGAGATCCTATGGAACTTTTACTGCATGGATATGAGCTTACGCTAAGGCTTGCAGATGCGAAAGAAATCGAGATTGTTCCCTATGAGGAGCAGGAGGATGCGGAGGATGGAATAGATGATAGAAAGAAAAAGAAGATTCCGCATCCGGGACTGGGAGAAGGAGGAAGGTACCATAAGAAAGAGGATGAGAATCCGCTTCCGGATTCAGTTATACTCAATTTCGCACTGGCAGGAAATCAAAACTGTGGAAAGACAACGCTGTTTAATCGGCTGACAGGTTCAAATCAGCATGTGGGCAATTTTCCGGGAGTAACGGTGGACAGGAAGGATGGTGTGATTAAGGGGCATCCTAATACTTTGATTACAGACTTGCCGGGAATTTATTCTATGTCGCCATATAGCAGTGAGGAGCTGGTAACAAGAAAATTTATTCTGGAAGAGAATCCCAAGGGAATTATAAATATAGTAGATGCGTCTAATATTGAGAGAAATCTTTACCTTACAATGCAGCTTTTAGAGCTTAATATTCCTATGGTGGTAGCGCTTAACATGATGGATGAGGTTCGGGAAAACGGTGGTTCTATCCGCATTAACGAGATGGAGGAAATGTTGGGCGTTCCTGTGATTCCTATATCAGCGGCAAAAAATGAGGGTATTGATGAGCTAGTAGAACATGCTATACATGTGGCTAAATATCAGGAAAAACCTTTAAGAAATGATTTTTGCAGTTCAGATGATGAGGGTAGTGCAGTCCATCGCTGCATTCATGCAATTATGCATTTGATTGAAGACCATGTAAAGCTTAAAGGTATTCCGATTAGATTTGCTGCGTCAAAGCTGGCAGAGGGAGAAGAAGCCCTGATGGATGAGCTTGATTTAGATCAGAATGAAAAGGAAATGGTGGAGCATATTATTTTGCAGATGGAAAGGGAACGTGGTCTTGATCGCGCCGCCGCCATTGCAGCTTTGCGTTTTCAGTTTATAAAGAGGGTAAGCAGGGAAACTGTGGTAAAGCCAAAAGAGAGCAGGGAGCATATAAGAAGCAGAAGAATAGACAGAGTGTTGACGGGAAAATATCTGGCAATTCCAGCATTTGTGGCGATTATGGCATTGGTGTTTTATCTTACCTTCAGTGTGATAGGCGCAGGATTACAGTCGTTACTTGAAAAAGGCATTGAGCTTATTACTGCGGCAGTGGATAATGCTCTTATAGATTTGCATATAAATGAAACTCTTCATGCTTTGGTTATTGATGGTATTTTTAACGGAGTGGGAAGTGTTCTAAGCTTTTTGCCTATTATTGTCACACTGTTTTTCTTTCTTTCAATGCTGGAGGACAGCGGCTACATGGCAAGGGTGGCGTTTGTTATGGATAAGCTTTTGCGTAAGATTGGATTATCCGGACGCAGCATTGTGCCAATGCTGATTGGATTTGGATGTACTGTGCCGGGAGTTATGGCAAGTCGTACTTTGTCTTCAGAGAGGGATAGGAAAATGACTATTTTGCTGACGCCATTTATGAGTTGTTCTGCAAAGCTTCCGATATATGGATTTTTTACAGCGGCATTCTTTCCGAAGCATGGGGCGCTGGTAATGGTACTGTTATATTTTGGAGGTATTGCGGTAGGAATTATAAGCGCTTTGATGATGAAAGGAACGCTTTTTAAGGGCGAGCCGGTTCCGTTTGTAATGGAGCTTCCTAACTATCGTATGCCGGGTATAAAAAATGTGTTGAGGCTGCTTTGGGAGAAGGCGAAAGACTTTTTGGAGAGAGCGTTCACTGTAATATTTTTGGCTACAATTGTAATTTGGTTTTTGCAAACCTTTGATTGGCATTTCAATATGGTATCGGATTCAAAAGATAGTATTCTTGCTTGGGTTGCAGGATTGATTGCACCGATATTTGCGCCTATGGGTTTTGGAGACTGGCGCATTTGTACTGCGCTTATCAGTGGGTTTATGGCAAAAGAGAGCGTAGTTGCAACGCTGTCTGTGTTATTGCCTTCAGATGCAGCGCTTACAGCTTTACTTACTCCGGTTAGCGCTGCTGCGCTGCTGGCATTCTGTCTTCTGTATACTCCATGTGTTGCGGCTATTGCGTCTGTAAAAAGGGAGCTTGGGGGCAAATGGGCGGCTGGCGTGGTAGTCGGGCAGTGTGTTATTGCATGGATTGCGTCTTTTCTTGTATGTATTGCAGCAAATCTGTTTATATAGATAGTGTAATTTTAGTCAAGCTTATGTCAAATATGCAGATGTGATTCCATCAAAAACTGTTCGCAATGCTTTTAAGAAATACGGTAACAAGATTATTATTGCAATTGATACTGTGGAAACATGGACGCGGATATTCGGATATGAAAGTGTTTGCTAAAGCAGACTCGAAGTTTGCGCCAAGACTCGCAAGCGAGTCTTGAACAGAAAGTCAGATATTTATTTATAATAAAAGCATAAAGTAAAGTTAAATGAGATATCATAAAAGTAGTAAAATGTAGTAGCAAAGGAGAACAGGTTTGAATTCTATCATTTTATTACTGATATTGATTTTTTTAAATGCAGTTTTTGCCAGTGCGGAAATTGCGGTTATTTCTATGAGTGACATGAGACTGAAAAAGCTGGCGGATGAAAGGGATAAAAGAGCGCATAGGCTTATTTTACTTACTGAACAGCCCGCAAGATTTTTGGCAACTATACAGGTAGCAATTACACTAGCCGGACTTCTCAGCAGTGCGTTTGCAGCAGATTATTTTGCAGAGCCTTTGGTTGCGTATCTTATCAAGTCAGGAGTTGCAGTTTCACCGGAAATGTTAAAAGGTCTGTCAGTTATTTTAATCACACTGATTTTGGCATATTTTAACCTTGTGTTTGGAGAACTGGTTCCTAAGCGAATTGCTATGCAAAGGTCGGAATTTTTGGCGCTTAAGCTGTCTGGGTTATTATTTTTTGTGTCTAAAGCATTTGCCCCGCTAGTGTTTTTGCTTACAATATCAACGAATTCTGTTCTTCGATTGTTTGGAATACGTTCTGACGAGGGTGAGGAGCAGGTTACAGAGGAAGAAATACGAATGCTTTTATTGGAGGGCAGTAAGCAGGGAACAATACGCAGTACGGAAAATGAGATTATACAGAATGTATTTGAGTTTGATGATATAACGGTTGACAGCATTTGCACACACAGACTGGAGGTGGTTTCGCTTATGGATGGCGAGAACATCAGGGAATGGGAGGAAATAATACACAATACTAGGCATACATTTTATCCAGTTTGCGGTGACTCCTATGATGATGTTATTGGGGTGCTTAATACTAAGGATTATTTCCGGCTTAAGGATTATTCTAGGGATGAGATTATGAAGTATGCAGTTGATGAACCATTTTTTATACCTGAGAGTATGCGGGCAAATATGTTATTTCAGACCATGAAGCAGACAAGAAGGTATTTTGCAGTGGTTTTAGATGAATACGGAGGCTTGGCTGGAATTATTACAGTTCACGATTTGATTGAAGCGCTGGTGGGAGATTTATGTGAGCAGGATGAGGAACAAAAGGAGGCAATCTGTGAACAGGAGGATGGCAGCTTTCACATATATGGGTATGCATCACTGGACGAGGTGGCGCGCAAATTAGGTATTCATTTGCCTGTAGAGAAGTATGATACCTTCAGCGGATATGTGTGTGGGGTAATGGGAAGAATTCCTGACGATGGTGAACAGCTTACATGCGAAGCCAATGGTATAAGGGTAGTGGTTTGTTCTGTGGTAAATCATATTGTTGCTGAGTCAGATGTTACACTTTTAACTTCTTAATATTTTAAAGCGCCTTAGGGCGTTTTTTTATTGTAGTGTAAGCGATTCTTGAAATGCTTAATTAAGGTCAAAGGTCAGATATTGATTTCGTGCAAGCGCGAACAATGTTGACCTTTTGATGATGATATCATATAATTTGTAGTGATATAAGGTTGATTTTGTCATTTGTTAAGGGAGAGGTGTACTTAGGATGAAGGATACAACGCTTTGTTATATTGAGAGAGATGGAAGCTATCTTATGATGTTTAGGAATAAGAAAAAGCGAGATGCAAGCGCCGGAAAATGGATTGGCGTAGGGGGACATGTGGAGTATGGTGAAACGCCGGAACAGTGTATTGAGAGGGAGGTTAAGGAGGAGACAGGCCTTACTCTGACTCACTATCAAAGGAGAGCTGTCATTTACTTTTATTCTGATACATGGGAAGACGAAAGAATGTATCTTTACTATGCAGATGGATTTACCGGAGAGCTTTCCAAAGTCTGTGAAGAAGGAGAGCTTAAATGGATTCCCATTGAGGATATAGGGGAGCTTAGTCTGTGGGAGGGAGACAGGATTTTCCTGAAAGAGCTAATTAAGGGAACGCCATATTTTGATTTGACTCTTAGATATGAGGGAGAAAAGCTTGAGTCTTTTGAACTTAATTTATAGATATAAACAAGGAGTAGTAATATGAATAGACAGGAATGGAAGCATTGGCTTAAGGATAATGCAATTATTTTAGATGGTGCGACGGGAACCAATCTGCAAAATGCGGGAATGCCTACCGGAGTATGTCCGGAGCTGTGGATACTTGAACATCCGGATGTGCTGACAGAGCTGCAAAGTCAGTATGTAAAGGCAGGAAGCAATATTGTGTATGCTCCGACATTTTCAGGAAACCGTATTAAGCTTTCAGAGTATGGGGCAGCGGATAGGATAGAAGAAGTTAATATAAAACTTGTGGAGCTTTCCAAGTCGGCAGTGAAGGGAAAGGCGCTTGTGGCAGGCAACCTGACCATGACAGGAGAAATGCTTTATCCGATGGGTTCTTTGAGGTTTGAGGAGTTAGTCGATATCTATAAAGAGCAGGCAGGATATATGATATCGGCAGGTGTGGATTTATTTGTAGTGGAAACGATGATGAGCCTTGCGGAGACTAGGGCGGCAGTGATTGCAGTGCGAGAACTTTGTGATTTTCCCTTAATTGCAAGCATGACATACAATGAAGATGGCCGAACTCTGTATGGCACCGATCCTACTACCGCAGTGGTGGTATTGCAGTCGCTGGGAGCGGATGTGATTGGCGTAAATTGTTCTACAGGGCCGGAGCAGATGGCGCCTATTGTGGAAGAAATGAGAAATGTGGCAAGGGTACCTCTGTTAGCTAAGCCAAATGCAGGACTGCCGCAGCTTATTGACGGAGAAACAAAATACCTTATGTCGCCGGAGGAATTTGCCGACGCGGGAAAGTTATTGGTGGAAGCGGGCGCACAGTTTATAGGCGGCTGCTGCGGAACAACGCCGGAGCATATCAGGGAACTATCAAAAAGAGTGAAAAATGTTAAAGTACCTCCTATCCTGCCCAATAAAAAATCAATGCTGTCCTCTGAGCGAAAAACTTTAGAGCTTACCATTGACGGAAAATTTATGATTATTGGGGAGAGAATTAATCCTACGGGAAAGAAAAAGCTTCAGGCTGAATTAAAGCAGGGGCGTCTGGACATGGTGATTGATATGGCAGAAAGCCAAGAGGAAAGCGGCGCAGATATATTGGATATTAATATGGGCATGAATGGCATCAATGAGAAGGAAATGCTGCTTGAGGCTGTTGCGCAGGTATCCCAGAATGTTAATCTGCCGCTGTGCATTGATTCCAGTCATGTAGATGTGATTGAAGCTGCACTGCGCCAATATCCGGGACGGGCGTTAATTAATTCCATTTCCCTTGAAAAGGATAAGATTGAGCGGTTACTTCCAATCGCTAAAAAGTATGGGGCGATGTTTATTTTACTTCCCCTTTCTGACGAGGGACTGCCTCGTAATCTTGAGGAGAAAAAGCATATAATACATAAAATACTAAATAAAGCTTTAAATATAGGAATAGGCAAGGAAGATATTATTGTGGATGGATTGGTGGCCACAGTGGGAGCGGATAAAAATGCAGCGGCGGATACGATAGAAACTATCCGTTATTGCAGGGAGGAGTTGAATTTGCTTACCTCTTGCGGATTATCCAATATTTCATTTGGGCTGCCAAAACGTATTATTGTAAATACAGCATTTTTAACCATGGCAATTGGGGCAGGGCTTTCTATGGCAATTGCCAATCCGGAACAGGAAATGCTGATGAGCGCGGCAGCGGCGGCAGATTTGCTTAAAGGTAAGAAGGGCGCGGATGTTCGATATATCAATTATATGAACGATATTATAGAACAAGAGGAAAAACGCAAGACAAAAGTGATTCAGCAGGTAACGAACAATGCAGATATTGAAACAAGAAATCTGAATAATCCGGAAAGCGCAGGTTCTAGTGGAAAGAAAGCTTCAGCTTCCGCAAATAGTGAGCAGCCAAAAGTATATCAGGCGGTTATTAAAGGAAATAACGAGCGTATTGTGGAATTTTGTAAGGAGATGCTTGATGATGGCGCAGAGCCGAATGCATTGATTGATGATTTGCTGATTCCCGCCATAAATGAGGTAGGGGAGCTGTTCAATCGTAAAAAGTATTTTCTTCCGCAGCTAATCGCAAGCGCAGAAGCAATGAAAACTGCCATTGAATATTTGGAGCCAATGCTTAAGAAAAAAGGAGATGGAGAAGATTTACCAACCATTGTTGTCGCTACAGTTGAGGGAGATATACATGATATCGGTAAGAATTTAGTGGCGCTTATGCTAAAAAATTATGGCTATAATGTTATTGATTTAGGCAAGGATGTTCCGAAGGAAGTAATTGTGGAAAAGGCGAAAGAGTCAGGCGCAGAATTTATTGGATTGTCAGCGCTTATGACTACCACTATGATGAAAATGAAAGATGTGGTTGAAGAAGTAAGGAGACAGAAGCTGCCGATTAAGGTGATTATCGGAGGCGCAGTTATTACTCAGAGTTTTGCAGATGAGATTGGAGCGGACGGTTATTCTAAGGATGCCGCCGAGTGCGTAAAGCTGGTACAGATGCTTACAGGGAAATAAACATAAGCTGCGCATGGATTCGGATAGAAAAATGTCTGCTAAAGCGGACATAAATCTTA
>CANQSN010000067.1 GCA_947626505.1 uncultured Lachnospiraceae bacterium | reverse complement strand
ATATCTCGTGGAATAACTCAGGGAATAACACAAGGCATGTCTCAGGGCATTGCAGAGGGAGTAAGGAATTCCATTGAGATATATGAGGAATGTGGGATTGAGTTTGAAGAAGCAATTACAAAGGTTGCAAAAAAGTATAACATGACTGAGGAAGAAGTCAGGGATATATACGAGGAAGCCTGATTTTGCAGAAAAAGATTCAAATTAGACCTTGGGACAATAAGAACGTGAGTATACATGGGCTTTTGTGGAGACAGTAAAAGCGGAGAATCTAAATTGGTGAATGTGAATACAGAAAAGTACAGAACAAATGTTCATTTTGTTCTGTACTTTTTTTTGCATAGGTGTTATACTATAAAGGCAATGTTGTTACATAAAGGAGGTCTTTTATGGATTGTTTTGAATTAGTATCAGAGTATAAGCCTACCGGCGACCAGCCGAAGGCTATTGAACAGTTAGTAAAAGGTTTCAAGGAGGGTAACCAGTTTCAGACACTGCTTGGTGTTACCGGCTCTGGCAAGACTTTTACAATGGCGAATGTGATTCAACAATTGAATAAGCCGACACTGATACTTGCTCATAATAAGACATTGGCAGCGCAGCTCTATAGTGAGTTTAAAGAATTTTTCCCGCATAATGCAGTGGAGTATTTTGTCTCCTATTATGATTATTATCAGCCGGAGGCTTATGTGCCTTCAACGGATACTTATATTGAAAAGGATTCTTCTATTAATGATGAGATTGATAAGCTGCGTCATAGCGCCACAGCGGCATTGACTGAACGCAGGGACGTGATTATTATTTCGAGCGTGTCCTGTATTTATGGTATTGGTAATCCGGAGGATTATAAGAGCATGATGATTTCCTTAAGACCGGGGATGGAAAAGGACAGGGATGAGGTAATAAGGCAGCTTATTGATATTCAGTATGATAGGAATGATATGGATTTTCAGAGAGGTACCTTCAGGGTTAGGGGGGACGTCTTGGAGATTGTGCCGGTATCTACATTTGAGAATGGTATACGGGTAGAATTTTTTGGAGACGAGATTGACAGGATTACAGAGTTTGATATTTTGACGGGAGAGATTAAGAGGTCTCTCAATTTTACATGCATTTTTCCGGCGTCTCATTATGTGGTGGCTCCGGACAGGATGGAGCGTGCTTTGGTGGAGATTGAGGAGGAGTTGAAGGTACAGGTAGAGTTTTTTAAGGCGCATGATAAGCTGATTGAGGCGCAACGAATCGCAGAACGCACCAATTTTGATATTGAGATGCTTAGGGAGACAGGATTTTGTTCAGGAATAGAGAATTACAGCAGGATTTTTGCGGGTAATAGCCCGGGAGCAACTCCTAATACGCTGCTGGATTTTTTTGATGATTTTTTGCTGATTGTTGATGAGTCACATATTACGATTCCTCAGGTCAGAGGTATGTATTCCGGTGACCAGGCAAGAAAGAGTACATTGGTAGATTTCGGATTTCGACTGCCTTCTGCAAAGGATAACAGGCCCTTGAATTTTCAAGAATTTGAGAATCATATTGACCAGATGCTATTTGTGTCTGCGACTCCAAGTATATACGAGGCAGAACACGAGATGCTAAGGGCCGAGCAGATTATAAGGCCTACGGGGTTGTTGGATCCTGAGGTATTTGTTAGACCGGTCGAGGGACAGATTGACGATTTGTTTATGGAGATTAGCAAGGAGACAAAGGCTGGTAATAAGGTGCTGGTTACTACGCTGACAAAACGAATGGCGGAGGATTTGACGGATTATTTAAGGGATATGGGGATAAAGGTTAAGTATCTTCATTCAGATATTGATACTTTAGAGAGAGTGGAGATTGTAAGGGATCTCCGTATGGGAATATTTGATGTGCTGGTAGGAATCAATCTTTTAAGGGAAGGGCTTGATATTCCGGAGATTACACTGGTGGCTATATTAGATGCGGATAAGGAAGGGTTCCTTCGTTCGGAGACTTCCCTTGTACAGACCATCGGGCGTGCGGCACGTAACAGCGAGGGCAGGGTAATTATGTATGCAGATACTATTACGGATTCAATGAATGCGGCGATTACAGAGACTAAGCGTAGGCGCAAGCTTCAGGAGGCATACAATAAGGAGCATGGTATTACACCTACTACCATTAAGAAAGAGGTCAGGGATTTGATTACGACCACCTTAGATGAGGGTAAGGTAAGCCGCATAGATGCGGAAAAGGATATTGAGTCTATGAGTAAGAAGGAGCTTACGGAATATGTGTCCAAGCTTACTAAGAAGATGAATCAGGCGGCAGCAGAGCTCAATTTTGAGTATGCAGCAGAGCTTAGAGATGAGCTTAAGAAGGCAAAAGAAGAATTGAGAGATTTGAATTGTTAGGTTTAGGCTTCAGATAGTGTTATTTAATATAGAGAAAGAAAGGATAAGTGAAGATGGGTAAGCAGCAGTTGAGCAAGGCAGGCAAAGAGATTGTGAAAAGTATGGAGGAAGCAAAAAACCGTATTCGCATTCGTGGAGCAAAGGAGCATAATCTTAAGAATGTAGACTTAGATATTCCGAGGGATAAGTTTGTGGTATTTACGGGATTGTCAGGTTCGGGTAAGTCATCTTTGGCATTTGATACAATTTATGCAGAAGGGCAGAGAAGGTATATGGAGTCGCTATCTTCTTATGCCAGACAGTTCTTAGGGCAAATGGAAAAGCCTGATGTTGAGAAGATTGAGGGATTAAGTCCCGCCATCTCCATAGACCAGAAGTCTACAAACCGTAATCCCCGTTCTACTGTGGGAACTGTGACAGAGATTTACGATTATTTCAGATTGCTTTATGCAAGAATTGGTATTCCTCACTGTCCTAAGTGTGGTAAGGTGATTGAAAGACAGACAGTGGATCAGATGGTAGATGAGGTGATGAGGCTTGTTGAGGGTACTCGTTTTCAATTATTGGCGCCAGTGGTCAGAGGAAAAAAGGGCAGGCATGAGAAGATTTTATCTCAGGCAAAGAAGAGTGGTTTTGTTCGTGTGATAGTGGATGGGCAGATGTATGATTTGTCGGAAGATATTTCTTTGGAGAAGAATAAAAAGCATACCATTGAGATTGTGGTAGACAGACTAAAGGTAAAGGAGGGAGTAGAGAAAAGGCTGGCGGAGTCCATTGAAACAGTTTTAAAGCTGTCGGAGGGGCTTGTTGTAGTTGATGTAATTGATGGAGAAAGGTTTCAGATGAGTGACAGCTTTTCATGTCCGGATTGCGGAATCAGTATTGATGAGATTGAACCAAGAAGCTTTTCTTTTAATAATCCGTTTGGTGCATGCCCTAATTGTACTGGATTAGGATATAAGATGGAATTTGACATTGAGCTTATGATTCCTGACGAGAGCGTTAGCATTGCAGAGGGAGCAATAGTAGTAACCGGCTGGCAATCCTGTACCAATAAAGGCAGTTTTACCAGAGCAGTGCTTGATGCCTTATCAGAATTTTACGGTTTTTCTCTGGACATACCATTTCAGGATTATCCTAAAGATGTTAGGGATATTTTACTTTATGGTACAGGCGGTCAGGAGGTAAAGGTGCATTATACCGGACAACGGGGCAGCGGTGTATATGATGTGGCATTTGAGGGATTGATACGCAATGTACAGAGGCGTTATCGGGAGGTTTCTTCTGAGCATATGAAGGCAGAATACGAATCTTTTATGACATTTACCCCATGTGAAGAATGTCATGGGAAACGTTTGAAACCGGGGGCATTGGCGGTTACGATTGGGGATAAGAATATTGCGGAGGTTACTGAGTTTTCTATTGCAGAGCTGACAGAATTTATGGATTGCCTGAAGCTGACAGAACGTCAGGAGTTGATAGGAGCCAGAGTGCTTAAGGAGATACGGGCAAGGCTGGGATTCCTTATGGAGGTAGGTCTTGATTATTTGACGTTAGCAAGGAATACAGGAAGTTTATCCGGAGGAGAAGCACAGCGAATCCGTCTTGCAACCCAGATAGGTTCAGGATTGGTGGGCGTTGCGTATATTTTGGATGAACCAAGCATTGGTTTGCACCAGCGTGATAATGATAAGTTGATTGGCGCCCTTAAAAATCTTAGGGATTTGGGTAATACGCTTATTGTTGTGGAGCATGATGAGGATACAATGAGGGAGGCGGATTATATTGTAGATGTCGGTCCGGGGGCAGGCTCTCATGGTGGAGAGATTGTTGCCTGCGGAACAGCAGAGGATATTATAAACTGCAAGGAATCTGTGACTGGAGATTATTTAAGCGGAAGACGTTTTATTCCGGTGCCTGATAAACGTAGAAAGCCTTCTGGATGGCTTTCTATAAAAGGAGCTTACCAGAATAATTTAAGAAATATTGATGTAAAGATACCGACAGGCGTCTTTACTTGCATAACAGGAGTTTCCGGTTCTGGTAAAAGCTCGCTTATAAATGAGATTTTATATAAAAGCCTTGCAAGAAAGTTAAACAGGGCTCATATTAAACCGGGCAAGTATAAAGAGCTTTTAGGATATGAACAGCTTGACAAGGTTATTAATATTGACCAGTCGCCAATTGGAAGGACACCTCGTTCCAATCCGGCAACTTACACAGGCGTGTTTGATCAGATACGCGATTTGTTTGCTTCCACAAAGGAGGCGAAGGCAAAGGGATATACTAAGGGACGTTTTAGTTTTAATGTAAAAGGAGGGCGTTGTGAGGCATGCAGCGGTGATGGCATTATTAAGATTGAGATGCATTTTCTTCCCGATATATATGTACCATGTGAAGTATGTGAAGGTAAGAGATATAATCGGGAAACTCTGGATGTAAAGTATAAGGGAAAGTCAATATATGATGTTCTTGATATGACGGTGGAGGAAGCATGTGAATTTTTTGAGCCGATTCCTTCTATATATCGAAAGATTGAAACTTTAAGGGATGTGGGACTTTCATACATTAAATTAGGACAGCCGTCTACGACATTGTCGGGAGGAGAGGCACAGAGGGTAAAGCTGGCAACGGAATTAAGCAGAAGAAGCACCGGAAGGACAATATATATTCTTGATGAGCCGACTACGGGGCTGCATTTTGCCGATGTCCATAAGCTGGTAGAGATTCTTCAAAGATTAACAGAAGGAGGCAATACTGTTGTAGTGATTGAGCATAATCTGGAGGTAATTAAGACAGCAGACTATATTGTAGATATGGGGCCGGAGGGCGGCTTAGGAGGCGGTACTGTCATTGCTAAGGGAACTCCTGAGCAGATAGTAAAGGTAAAGGAGTCGTATACAGGACAGTACCTGAAACCAATATTAGAGAGGTGAAATCTGAATTCGTTAATATTGGTGATTACAAATCATTATGTCAGCTCGATGGTATCCTTCCAGAAACGTTTTGGAATCATCTGTTGCTGTAGATGTGGGTTAGTGCGTGATTCAATGGTAATGCTATTGAAGAAGGAAATCCAAAGCTGCGAGAATCGGTTTTCATCTTCTGAATATTTGCATATTGCTTCATCATCAAAGGAAGGATGCTTCAATAGAATGCTGCTGCAATGAGGATGATGAAGGGCGGCTATATCTCGTGGTTCGTCATATATGATAAATGATTCTAATGGGAAACGATTATCAAAATGGTCCATTAAAATTGTTATTAAGTTATTTTCAGGATGGATTCTGGCGAAAAGGATTCCATTCTGTAATTCTTTAAAGCGCGTAAAACCATATAAATGGTCAGCCTCACGCATAACTCTTTTAGAACACTTAAATATCTGGCTTATATAAGGATTTGTTAAGTCTTTCATCAGGTTCTTAGTAGAAGTTTTAGACTTTGCCATGTCAATACATCTTACTACTGTGTGGTATATGGAATTGGAAATCTCAAAAGCGATTGTACTTTCACATAGGAATGCAGAGCATAGCTGATAATAGGTTGTGCAGTCCAGTATATTAAGCAGCTTTCTGTTTACACGTTGGGCATATTCTGCATTTGTTAAAACCGGAATGTAATTAGCAAATAGTTCATAGTTGTTTATGGGAGTAGAAATGACTTTGTTATCTTCGTGTGGATGGCGGTCTTCATATGCCTGAAATATGGAAGAAAAAAGTCCGTCTAAAGTATTTTCACAAATATAAATATTCATAGCTACTCCTTTCTTTGGGGGACTTTGGGGGATTGTGAAACCTAGTTAAGTACCTGAACTTTATCTATGTTAAAGTCATCAAACAGACTTAGCTGTCTGTAGCTCATATTCTTTGTTTCTTTTGGGGAAGGAATATCAGATAACAGGTTTCGTACAATATAATCTTCCTCCAGTTTTGTAGGATACATCTGTCTGCCATTGCAGGTAATAAAGAATAGGGCGCGTTTTAATACAACCCCCATCTTCTTTAATGAGGAATAAGATAGCCGGCCTTGCTTTCTGGCCCCCACAATCCTTCGGGCGGAGTTGACGCCAATACCCGGAACTCGAAGGAGGGTGTTGTAATCCGCAGTGGAAACCTCAACAGGGTAATATTCTAAATGTCGTATTGCCCAATCGCATTTGGGATCTAGAAAAATGTTAAAATTAGGACGGTCTTCTGACAGCAATTCATCCGCAGAAAAATGGTAAAAACGAAGAAGCCAGTCTGCTTGGTATAACCGGTGTTCCCTAAGCAGGGGCGGGCCACCGGAGGTCATGGGAAGCCGGCTGTCCATATTTACATTGACAAAGGCTGAATAAAATACACGCTTTAAATTAAAATTCTGGTATAGTTTTTCAGAGACAGAAAGTATCTGATAGTCATTATCATTGGTTGCGCCGATAATCATCTGAGTGCTTTGGCCAGCAGGAACGAATTTGTGATGTTCTCTGCGCACCATTAATTCGTTTTTATTGGAGGAGATTCCGTTCTGAATCTGGCGCATGGGAGAAAGGATAGTGCGCCGATTCTTGTTAGGAGCAAGTGCAGAAAGGCTCTTTCTTGTTGGCAATTCGAGGTTTATACTCATACGGTCTGATAAAAAACCAACTTTTTCAATAATATCAGGGTCTGCACCGGGAATTGCTTTAACATGGATATAGCCTTGAAAATTGTTCTCTTTACGAAGCTTATATAGAGTCTGATAAATCAAATCCATAGTATAATTGGGACTAATTAAAATTCCGGAGCTTAAAAAAAGGCCTTCTATATAATTACGCCGGTAAAACTGCATGGTAAGGCTGCATACTTCGTCAGGGGTGAAGGATGTCCGTACAATATCGTTATCCCGACGGTTTATACAATAGGAACAGTTGAATATGCATTCATTGGTAAACAAAATCTTGAGAAGTGACACGCATCTTCCATCTGCAGAAAAGGTGTGGCAGATGCCGGAGGAATGACAGTTGCCAAGTCCGGTTCCGTCGTTCCTCCGAGTAACTCCACTGGAGGTACATGCCACGTCATACTTTGCAGCATCCGATAGAATATCTAATTTTTTCATTAAATCTGTATTCTTCATAATATTCATAGCAGCACCTTCCGTAGAAAAGAGGTTAATGTGTGTGGTAATCTCCAAGTATAAGCCACTATGATAGCCGGCGGGGGCGGCTATCATAAAAAGAAAGTGAACAACTGTTCGTAAAACATTATAACAAACAAATGTTCTTAAGTCAAGAAAAATTTTAATTATGCAAATGCATTTACGGTTATGGATATTTTAAAGGAATAGCCTAGGGTTTGTTATCACCCATGTTGTTGATTGTAATGTTCATGTTTTCATATATTGCGCGGGTTGTAAGCATTTTATGCAACAAATATAATGGCTTTATCTGAAATCTACAATAATGTAATGGAAGGGCGCGCTATTGCCAGTTTGTTTAATAGTGATAAATAAAATCCAAGGGCTGATACTCTGCGTGTTTTTGCTGATTAATGGGTGCAAAAAATGTAAAAGAATGATATACTATTGAAGTGTGGTTACTATAGTGTTAAAAAATGGAAAGAGTGTGGCATGAAATGAAGTATGAATTATATCCATTAGAGGCAGCAGAAGTGAAGGATACGGATGAGATTATGGCGCTTTATCGTATGCAGATTGGAAGTGATTACTGCATATGGGATGAGAATTATCCAAGCATGGAGCTGCTCGATGGTGATATAGCGGAGCAACGGGCATTTGTTGTCAGACGCGATGAAAGAATCGTTGCTGCTATTTCATGGGACAAAGATGAGGAAGTTGACAGGCTTCCCTGCTGGGACAGGCATTTGCAAAGGACAGCAGAATTTGCAAGGCTTTGTATTCATCCAGAGTATCAGCATAGGGGGCTTACATGTTCTTTGATTATAGGCAGTGAGGAACGACTTAAGGCGGAAGGCTATGATGGCGCACATTATATTGTGAGTGTAAATCATAAAAGGGCGCTTAAGGCTTACGAAAAATTTGGCTATACATTGAAGGGGAGGGTTAGGCTGTTTAATCAGGAATGGTTTGCATATGAGAAGGCGCTGAAGTGATAATTGAAGTTAAAACTGTGTGGGATGTTACAGTGATTTAATGGAGTTGAGTTCGTGTGAATTAATGACTGTTGATATATTTGGAATTTGCGAATTATTAGTATTTGTAAAATGCGAAGGAGGATACTATGGAAAGAGAAACAGTAATTGTCATTGATTTTGGGGGGCAGTATAATCAGCTTGTGGCGCGTCGGGTTCGCGAGTGTAATGTTTACTGCGAGATATATTCTTACAGGACGGAGCTTTCTAAGATTAAGGAGATGAACCCTAAGGGAATTATTCTGACCGGAGGGCCTAACAGTTGTTATGAGGAGGATGCGGCTATTTGCACTAAGGAGTTATTTGAAATGGGAATCCCTGTGCTGGGTCTTTGCTATGGCGCCCAAGTTATGATGCATGTGTTGGGCGGAAAGGTGGAGAAGGCGCCGGTTCGTGAGTATGGCAAAATTGAAGTGGAGGTCGATACAGCTTCTCTGTTATTCACTGGGGTTTCTGTAAATACAACTGTTTGGATGAGCCATAATGACTACATTTCCAAACTCGCACCGGGATTTTCTTCCTGTGCAAGGTCGGCCGATTGTCCAGTGGCAGCAGCAGAGTGTCCGGAAAAAAGTCTGTATGCTATTCAGTTTCACCCGGAGGTTCTGCATACTAAAGAGGGAACAAAAATGCTTTCTAATTTTGTTTATTCAGTGTGCGGATGTTCAGGCGACTGGAGAATGGACTCATTTGTGGAGCAGCAGGTAAAAGCAATTCGAAAGAAGGTTGGTAATGGGAAAGTGCTATGTGCATTGTCAGGAGGAGTGGACTCTTCAGTGGCGGCAGTACTGCTTTCTAAGGCTGTGGGCAACCAGTTGACTTGTGTGTTTGTTGATCAAGGTCTGCTTCGTAAAAATGAGGGCGACGAGGTGGAGAAGGTGTTTGGTCAGGAGGGAAGCTATAATTTAAATTTCATTCGGATAAATGCCCAGCAGCGTTTTTATGACAAGCTTAAAGGAGTAGAGGAGCCTGAAAATAAGCGCAAGATAATTGGTGAAGAATTTATAAGGGTATTTGAAGAAGAGGCAAAGAAGATTGGAACAGTTGATTTTTTGGTGCAAGGAACTATTTATCCGGACGTGGTTGAAAGTGGGCTTGGTGGAGAATCCGCAGTTATTAAGAGTCATCACAATGTAGGCGGGCTTCCGGATTATGTAGATTTTAAGGAGATTATTGAGCCGCTTCGTGATTTGTTTAAGGATGAGGTGCGTAAGGTGGGTTTAGAGCTTGGTATTCCAGAATACCTTGTATACCGCCAGCCATTTCCGGGACCGGGATTAGGCATTCGTATTATTGGTGAGGTTAATGCGGAAAAGGTACGTATCGTGCAGGATGCGGATGCTATCTATCGTGAGGAGATTGCAAAAGCAGGCCTTGATAGGGAGATTAACCAGTATTTTGCTGCCCTGACTAATATGCGTTCTGTTGGTGTTATGGGAGACGAGAGAACTTATGATTATGCAGTTGCATTAAGAGCTGTAAAGACGATTGATTTTATGACGGCGGAGAGTGCAGATATTCCTTATGAGGTGCTGCAAACGGTAATGAACCGGATTATTAATGAGGTTAAGGGTGTGAATCGGGTGTTCTATGATTTGACGAGCAAGCCGCCGGGGACGATTGAGTTTGAGTAGATGGGGAAAACGCTACAGCCCAGTGTTTATAGGGGTTGTAGCGTTTGCTTTTTGTGAGTGCTTCTATTTTGATTCTAAAATTACGAAAAAGGCAAATCTTCTTCAAATTGATCAGCCAATGATTTCTCATTTATAATA
>CANQSN010000066.1 GCA_947626505.1 uncultured Lachnospiraceae bacterium | reverse complement strand
TTTTGTCGGCAACGAATTAAATAATACCACCTGATTTTAACTTTGTCAACATTTTTTTAGAAGTTTTTTCATTTTTCCAGTTTCCACTTACAGTAAATCCAATGCTTCTAAAACATTTGAAATACCGACAAGTTTAATATCTCCCAAGTCGCTTTCCACTTTATGTATCTGTTCCAAATTTGCCTGTGGTAAAATGCAGGTTTTAAAACCTAGCTTTTCTGCTTCCTTTACCCTTTGAAGCGGCATTGACACTCCTCGTATTTCCCCGCTTAATCCCACCTCTCCAAAAATCACAGTATTTGAATCCACAATATGGTTTCTATAGCTTGAAACCAGCGCCATCACAATTCCCAAATCTATAGCCGGTTCGCTAAGACGTATTCCTCCCGCCACATTAACATATGCATCACACCCTCCCATAGTCACTCCGGCGCGCTTTTCCAATACCGCCATTAATAAATTAACCCGATTAAAATCCATGCCCACCGTAGTTCTTCTTGGCATTGTAAAATTTGTCTGTGACACCAATGCCTGAATCTCTATTAAAATAGGGCGGGTTCCTTCTATAGAACATACTACTGCTGAGCCTGATGCATCTACAGGTCTTCCGCTAAGCATCACCTCTGACGGATTTGAAACCTCCTGCAAACCGTTTGGCTGCATTTCGAATACTCCAATCTCGTCAGTAGAACCAAAGCGGTTTTTTACTCCTCTAAGAATTCTGTATACTGCATGGCGGTCCCCCTCAAAATACAAAACTGTATCCACCATATGTTCCAATGTTCTTGGCCCTGCCACAACCCCCTCCTTAGTCACATGTCCCACAATCCAAATGGTTATACCATTTTGCTTAGCTATCTTCATAAGCCTTGCAGTTACCTCGCGAACCTGTGAAACGCTTCCTGCGGCAGAGGTTACATCCTCGGAAAACATGGTCTGAATAGAATCAATTACAACCATTTGCGGCTTACTATCTTTAATGGCAGCTTCAATAGTCTCAATAGACGTTTCGCAGAGCAATTGCATTGTATTTGAAAAATCTCCAATACGGTCCGCCCTCATCTTAATCTGCTGAAGCGATTCCTCTCCTGATACATATAGTAAAGAAATATTATCCTTACTCAAATTACGGCATATCTGCAGCAAGAGTGTGGACTTACCTATCCCCGGATCTCCTCCAACTAAAATTAGGGAGCCTTCTACAATTCCGCTCCCTAATACACGATCCAGTTCACCGATATGCGTACTGATTCTTTTTTCTTCTAAAGCGGTTACTTCCTCTATCCGTACCGGATGATTGTTCTGTGCAAATGACTGTTTCCTGCCCGCTGTTTTGCTGCTGACAATTTCTTCTACAAATGTATTCCATTCTCTGCAGCCCGGACATTGCCCCAGCCATTTGCCAGACTCATAACCGCATTCTTTACAAAAAAATATCTGTTTTGTCTTAGCCATAATTTATAGTTTTTCCACCTTGATATTGACTGTTATTCCATCTCCTAATTCCACACTTATAGGAAGTTTGCCGCCAAGATTGGTCTTCATGCTGCCTGCCTGAGAATCGTTAATAATTACCTTATATTCACTCTCCGGTTCCAATTCCAGCGTAACCATAGCATCGTTTGGTCCCTCCACTGCAAATGTAACTAAGGAATCCGTTACATTCAAATTGTGCACTGCAGTTCCCGGAACAGATTCATAAACAAATAATCCATTGCGTTCAAGCTTTGTTATCTCGTTAAACGTCTTAATCTTATACAAATCACCATCATGTTCAAAATCTGCTTTTTTCGTCTTAGTCGGCAAGGTATAATCACCAAAGCTAATTGTACCATCACTCTCAGAACGAATCAATTCATTTATAACTGCCATAATAGCGTCCTCCTAAAGTAAATTATTATATATTGGATTATATCAAATTTTGTGTTATTTTGCTACCTTTTGTCGCAAATTTTTACGTTTTCTTGTAAATGTTAACAAATAATTAACCTAAACTTCACATATTCTGCTTAACCTTGAAATACAATTCTTTTTTCCTTGTTGTAACTACTACAGAATCCCCATTCGCAATATTGCCTTTCAAAATCTCCTCCGCCATTTTATCTTCGATTTCCGTCTGAATTGCCCTTCTAAGAGGACGCGCTCCGTAAATCTTATTAGTTCCTTTTTTAAGAATCGCATCGATAGCCCGATAATCCGCCTTCATGGTAATGTCCATTTGCTTCTTTGTACGTTCTGCTACATTTGCCACCATAAGCTCTGCAATCTGCTTCAAATGCTTTGGCTCTAACATATGGAATACTATAGTTTCATCAATACGGTTTAAAAATTCCGGTTTGAAAAGGCGCTTTACTTCTTCCATAACCGCTTCCTTCATCTTATCATGTTCTACCTTAGGATTGTAGGATGTTGTAAAACCTAAATTCTTGGGTTCCACAATATTCTTCGCTCCGCAATTAGATGTCATAATGATTATGGTATTTTTGAAGCTAATCTTTCTTCCTTGTGAATTGGTAATATGTCCCTCATCTAATACCTGCAATAATATATTAAACACATCAGGGTGAGCCTTTTCAATCTCATCAAAAAGCACTACTGAATAAGGATTGCGGCGAACCTTTTCACTGAGCTGTCCTCCCTCCTCATAGCCCACATATCCCGGCGGAGAACCAATCATCTTCGATACGCTGTAAGCTTCCATGTACTCAGACATATCAACTCTTATAATATTTTTTTCGCTTCCAAAAACAGTTTCCGCCAAAGCCTTGCATAGCTCTGTCTTTCCAACGCCCGTAGGCCCTAAGAACAAAAATGTCCCTATAGGATGGTTCGGTTCTTTCATGCCCACCCGTCCGCGTTTGACTGCATGGGCGACAGAGGAAACCGCTTCATCCTGTCCAATTACACGCTTATGAAGTTCCTCTTCCAAATGAAGTAATTGCTGCTTTTCTTCCTGCGCTAAACGACTGACGGGAACCTTTGTAATTACAGATACTACTTCGGCCACGTCTTCTTCTGTCACGACTATTGAACTCTTTTCAGCCTCTCTCTTTTTATGCATGATAGCTCTGCTTAATTGATTTTGTACTTTTTCCTGCATCTGTTGATATTTAGCTGCTTTGTCAAATTGACCGTCTAAAATAGCCTTTTCCTTTTGTTCAGAGGCTTCTTGAATGTTCTTTCTCAGCTTAATAATAGTTTCATTTCCATCAATATCGCCGATTCTTTTACGGGCGGCCGCTTCGTCCATTACATCAATTGCCTTATCCGGCATAAAACGGTCGTTCATATAGCGTGAAGAAAGCCTTACTGCACTCTCCAACGCTTCGTCGCTTATAGTAACCCTGTGAAATCTTTCATAGTGCGGCCTAAGTCCCTTAACTATATCCAAAGTTTTTTCTTCATCCGGTTCATCAATCTCTACAGGTTGAAATCTTCTTTCTAAAGCTGCATCCTTTTCGATATATTTTCTGTATTCTTCTTTAGTTGTCGCGCCTATAACCTGAATCTCGCCTCTGCTGAGAGCGGGTTTTAAAATATTAGACGCATCCATAGCCCCCTCTGCATTACCGGCGCCTATAATTGTATGAATCTCGTCGATAAAAAGCAGTACGTTGCCATTTCCCTGAAGCTCCTCCAAAAGCCTTTTTATCCTTTCCTCAAATTCGCCACGATACTTTGTTCCTGCCACCATTCCTGACAAATCCAGAGATAGTACAAGCTTATCCTGAATTGACGCCGGCGCCGCGCCATTTTGAATATATTGCGCCAGTCCTTCCACAATTGCAGTTTTCCCTACTCCCGGTTCCCCAAGCAAACAGGGATTATTCTTGTTACGCCTGCTTAAAATCTGAATAAGGCGTTTAATCTCATACTCCCTCCCGAATACAGGGTCCAATTTACCTTCTATTGCAAGCTGGTTTAAGTTTCTTGCATAACGGTCTAAAATAGGCGTATTGCTTTTAGATTTTGTTTTGCCGCTGTGGAACATGGCATATTCCCTTTTAGCCTTTGCCGGATCTTCGCCTAAAACTACCAATGTATCAACAAAAATCTTCTGGACATTAACTCCTAAGTTGCTTAAGAAACGCATTCCAATAGAATCCCTTTCCTTAAGTAACGCCAACAAAATATGCTCTGTTCCTGCCAGAGCCTGACCATAATTAGCCGCCTCCTTCACTGCATTATCTATAACCTTTTTTGCGCGAGGCGTAAACATTTCCCTATCTCTTACAATTATGCCCTCCGGCTCGTCAATAACCTGATCCACCAATCTTAAAAGCACCTGTAAATCAACCTGATTCTCTTCTAAAATCCGGCAGGCAACACCCCGTTTCTCTCTAAGAAGTCCGACTAAAATATGCTCTGTTCCCACGCACTCCTGATGAGACGTTGTAGCTAAATGTACTGCTTTACTGATAGCCATATTAGCATTGTCTGTAAATTGCTTATGCATTACTATATTCCTCCTGTCAATAAATTAACTAAACTCTCTATACAAATCCTTTATAATCTGTTGTAACTCTTCCACTGTCATATCGCGGCAAATGGCTTCCGCCACCAAAAGCTTCATGGCAGTTTCCATATTATCTGCAGGCTGCTGTTGTACCTTTACGCTTATAACAGCGCCTCTTCTTCGGTCCATTGTCAGATAGCCCTCCTGCTTAAGCATTGTATACGCCTTGTTCACTGTATGCATATTCACACCGAGCTCGTCCGCAAGCTGACGCACAGAGGGGAGGGATTCCCCATCTCTTATCTCTTCTCTGGCAATTCCCAGCACAATCTGATTGCGAAGTTGTATATAAATTGCTTCTTCACTGTTAAAATCAATGCGAACTACCATACGCTCATCCTCTCTTTTTGCAAGTTCCATCTGTTATACACCCACTATAACACATGTAACAAAAAATAACAAGATGAAAAATGATTATTTCACCCTGCTATTTTAAAGAATTATTATTACTGAATTATATCAAAACATATTTTTTTATCATTTTAATAACGCCCTGTTCATCATTAGAAGGCGCTACATATTTTGCAATTTTTTTACATTCAGGATGTCCGTTTTCCATTGCAAAACTTTCTGTGGCAGCAAGAAGAAGCTCATAATCGTTAAGATAGTCGCCAAATACCATTGATTCTTCCTTGGAAATACTTAACTTTTGCTGGATTGCACATAAAGCCGCTCCCTTATTTACACCCATATTCATAATGTCCATCCAGTATTTCCCTGACGCCTGTCCGTTAATCCTATTTCCGAAATGATTATACAAAATTATGCCTGCGTGTTCCTCCGAACCCTGCTCGTCATAAAGAGCAATCTTAAAAATGTCATCTTTAACTTTCAGTACATCATCCACAATCACCTGATTTATATAGTAATTGGCAATCTCCTCCTCTGCGTCGTCAGAACCGAAATACTCATGATAAGTACCGTTTTTACCACAAAGCAGCATTTTACCGTTAAAAGAGCGGCACACTAAAATCAGTTCTTTAAGCAGTTCTCTTGGGAGAAGGGAAATGCTTAATATATCATGCTTATAAACAACATACGCGCCATTATCGCAAATAAAAATAATATCATCTAAATAATCTTTAAATTGCTGTTTTAGAGTTACATATGAACGTCCGCTTGCCACCGCAAACATAACTCTGCGCCGCTTAAGCTCCCTCATAATTTCAGGAAAATCCGGCGGCATTCTTTTCTTACTATCGAGCAGCGTTCCGTCCATATCACAAGCTATTAATCGTACCATACCTACTCCTTTTATAAGCTATTTCGGCATTACCGGCGAAAAACATTCAAGGCTTGATTGCGAGTCTGTTTTCATGCATCAAACCTCGTCAATTGCCTTACCAATATCATTTCTCATATATTTGTTGTCAAAGCTTATCCACTCTGTAGCAGCATACGCATTTTCACGCGCTTTATGCAAGTTCTCGCCCTTTGCAGTAATTCCGAGAACCCTGCCCCCGTTTGTAACCACGCCCGCCGCGGTCTGCTTAGTTCCTGCATGAAATGCATAATAGCCTTCGTTGTCCTTAAATTTATCCAAGCCTTCAATCAAAAAGCCTTTGTCATATTTGACCGGATATCCATCGGACGCCAGCACAACGCAAACTGCTGCATTATCTTCAAACTGTAAATCTATCTCGTCCAATCTGCCATCAATACATGCCTCTACCACATCTATAATATCATTTTTCATGCGCGGCAGAACAACCTGAGCCTCCGGATCCCCAAAACGGGCATTGTACTCAAGCACCTTTACTCCCTTTGGGGTAATCATAAGACCGCAGAATAAAACGCCCACAAAAGGCCTGCCCTCCGCCGCCATCGCATCAATAGTCGGCTGGTATATATGCTCCCTGCAAAATGCGTCAATCTCCTCTGTGTAAAACGGGCTTGGTGAAAACGTCCCCATGCCTCCGGTATTTAACCCTGTATCACCATCTCCCGCACGCTTATGGTCTTGGGCGGAGGTCATAGTCTTAATAGTCTTTCCATCACAAAAACAAAGTACTGAAACTTCTCTGCCTGTCATAAATTCCTCAATCACAAGCTTATTGCCGGCAGAACCAAACTTTTTATCTTCCATGATGGATTTTACGCCATCAATCGCCTCCTCCTTTGTATTGCAAATGAGCACGCCCTTTCCAAGCGCCAAACCGTCTGCCTTCAATACAATAGGATACTCAGATGTTTCAAGATATTTTTTAGCCTCCTCGGCGCTCATGAATGTCTCATATGACGCAGTAGGAATATTATACTTCTTCATTAAATCTTTAGAAAACGCCTTACTGCCCTCAATAATAGCTGCATTTTTACGAGGCCCAAATACTCTTAAATCCTGCGCCTCAAATGCGTCCACCATTCCTGCAACAAGCGGATCATCCATACCAACAATGGTAAGGTCAATCTCCTTTTCCTTTGCAAACGCCACCATTTCTGCAATGTCCATTGCCGGAATAGGCACGCATTCCGCCAGTTCTCCGATACCTGCATTGCCCGGAGCACAATAAATCTTATTAACTCTGGGACTTCTTGCCACGCTTGCCACAATAGCATGTTCTCTTCCGCCGCTTCCAACTACTAATACTTTCATGTTCTGCCTCCTTAACCAATGACAGGTACTCACCTGCGTCATTACTTTGCCATTTGCATTTGTTTCTGGCTTAATATGTTAATCTGTGATTATTACTTTACCATTTTCTACGCTTACTTTACCATTTGCAATCATATCTATCGCCCTCGGCATAATCTGCCACTCCGCCTGTTCCATAATACGCTGCTGCAATATTTCAGGGGTATCGTCCTCTAAAACTTCTACCGCCTTTTGCAGTATAATAGGACCTGTATCAGTTCCCTTATCCACAAAATGCACTGTTGCACCGGAAAGCTTTACACCGCGCCTAAGCGCCGCCTCATGTACCTTTAAGCCATAATATCCTGTGCCGCAAAATGATGGAATCAGGGACGGGTGAATGTTAATAATACGATTTTCATATACATCAATCATTGCCTCCGGAATCACAACTAAAAATCCTGCCAATACAATTAAATCCACATTATATTCCTGAACCTTATTAAGCAGCGCTTCATTAAATAACGACCTGTCGGGATAATCCTTTGGGGATATGCATACTGCGTCAATTCCTGCATTTTCAGCCCTCTTAAGTGCAAATGCATTAGCGTTATTGCTTATTACAACTGCAATCTCTGTATTTGTAATATTTTTATCACTTATACCGTCTATAATTGCCTGAAGGTTTGTACCGCCTCCCGACACCATAACCGCAATCCTCAACATAGTATTATACCCTTCTCCCCTTCTTCTGTACGCCCAATAACATATGCCTTTTCACCGGCTCTGCTTAAAGCCTCGACAGCCTTATCAGCATCCTCAGGCGCTACTGCAATCACCATGCCGATTCCCATATTATATGTATTATACATCATTTTCTCATCAATATTGCCCTTGCTCTGCATAAGCCTAAAAATAGCGGGAACCTCGTAGCTGTCCTTGTTTATAACCGCCCTAATCGCATCAGGAAGCATACGCGGAATATTCTCATAAAAGCCGCCGCCTGTAATATGGCTGCATGCCTTAATAACAACTCCCGCATCCTTTACGCTTCTTAAAGCCTTTACATAAATCTTAGTAGGTTCTAAAAGAGCCTCTCCCAAGTTTTTTCCCAATTCATCATAATAGGTATTAAGCGATTCTTTTGTCATATCAAATATCTTACGTACCAGTGAAAATCCATTGCTATGCACACCGCTTGAAGCAATTCCAATCAGAGCATCTCCTGCTTTTACATTCTTACCTGAGATAATATCCTTCTCATCTACAATTCCCACTGCAAATCCTGCTAAATCATACTCATCCTCAGGATAAAAGCTCGGCATCTCTGCTGTTTCTCCTCCTATTAAGGCTGCTCCCGACTTAAGGCACCCCTCTGCCACTCCGCTTACAATTGTTGCAATCTTTTCAGGATAGTTCTTGCCGCAGGCAATATAATCAAGGAAAAATAATGGTTCTCCGCCGGCGCAGGCAATATCATTTACACACATAGCCACACAATCAATTCCAATGGTATCATGCTTATCCATAAGAAACGCCAGTTTAAGTTTTGTACCAACACCATCTGTCCCTGAAACAAGAGTCGGCTTTTCCATATTCTTAAAGCTCTCCATTGAAAATGCTCCTGAAAAACCTCCAAGATTGGTAAGTACTTCCTTCCTCATTGTAGCCTGAACATGTTTCTTCATCAATTCTACTGATTTGTAGCCCGCTTCAATATCGACTCCGGCATTTTTGTAATCCATGTTGCATTTCCTCCTCGTTATATATCCTTGTTATATAATAAAAACCCTTGATTATGTGTCTAAAAACACACAACCAAGGGTATCATACCACAATTCCTGCTATTTTTACATATGAAATTAAAAAATATTGTTCTTATTTACCGGTATTAATTAACTTTTATTTTTGCTGTTTTACTCCATAATCCATACTGTTTCTTGCCCTTGCTGTAATTATAGGCCCTTACCTTTACATAATATGTCTTTTTCTTTTTGATTCCGAAGCCTGAAATCTTGATGTTTCTTCCTGATGAAACAAAATTTATTCTGCCTTTTGTAAACTTTTTATTTTTTGCAATAATTCCCTGATATCCTTTTGAACGCGAAGCTTTTTTCCATTTTATATGGAGTGTTCCTCCTGTCTTGCTTTTTATTGTAAGCCCTTTTACTTTAGTGGGCTTTTTCTTCTTAGTATTATTTATATTACTATTTGGAGCCTCTGTAGTGTTCTTTTGTGTATCTTTGGCTTCTGTGGTCTGTTCCGTCTTTTTAACAACCGCCTTCCCCTCAAGCACATCCGAAAGCAAAGGTGTATTTGCCGGTATTGAATCGTTATATGCCAAATAGCTGCTGCCCGCTTTTAAAACAGCGCAGACTGTTCCATCACAGGCTTCCAAGAGGGTTGTGTTAGGCTCCTTTGTAGAAAAACATTGAACCCACGTATAACCTCCATACATAGTTTTATCACCAAGAGCTTTGCAACCCGCAATTCCGATACTTTTATAAGACGGGGAAATCATATTGGTATAATGGCCTGTCGTATTGCCTGTTTTGTTAAGATAATCCTCCTTCTCGCTATACCACTGGTTAAATGTGCCAACATAGCTAGAACTGCCCCATGCAAGATTCTCGCCGCAAGCTCCGCCTTTGGGATATGCAGTAAAACAACTTGTACCATCAGGTCGGCTATGCCCTATTATAAAGCTTGCCTCCGCCACACGAAGCATTGCAGTTTTTTCTAAATCAGCATCCAATGTCAGCGGCTGTCGGTTTGTAATTCCATCAATAGACTTTTCATTTGCCTCCTGCCTTGCTTTATTTACCAATTCAAGCATTGCTCTGGCATCGCTCATCATATATTTTACTAAACGGTTTATAGTACCTGCGTCTGCCTTTACATTACTTACTATCCCAATCTGAGGCGCCGCAAGGCTTAAACACAGAAAAAATGCAATCAGTCTCTTTATTGCAGATTTGTTTATCGCTTTCATAATGTGTATCACCCTTTCTAAAATATGTTTATTTGTATTCTAGCTGCTATATTCTAAACATACTTTATCTTTAATTTATGGCATTATATCACCTGCAACCGGAAATGTCTACAGGAATTTACTTCTATAAATCTTCTATAAATGATTGCGCTATAAAACTAAAACTCCGCAGTTGCAAAACCATAATTTTACAACTGCGGAATCTAAGTTACCTTATCACGCACCGGTTCTTACCCTGCTCCTTTGCAGAATATAATGCTTCGTCAGCTTCAATAAACATCTTCTTTAAATCAAAGCCACTGCTGTTGTTATGTATCATTCCACCAATGGAAACATGCACAGGAGCCTTTTCTTCGGTAATATATTGCAGCTTATCCACCTCGCTTATAATACGCTTGGCAATATTTTCAGCAATCGATAATGTTCCCGCATTTTGCAGGAAAATAAAAAATTCATCCCCACCCATCCTGCAAATCAAATCCTTTTCCCTCACTACTCTCTTGAACACGTCTGCGAGGGCTCTTAGAACATCATCCCCCACCTTATGTCCGCAAATATCGTTTACATTTTTAAAATCGTCCACATCAATCATAAGCAGAGTATAGTCTATG
>CANQSN010000065.1 GCA_947626505.1 uncultured Lachnospiraceae bacterium | reverse complement strand
CACAAGAAAAAATCAATTTACAAATATTTACATTAGATAATTTTCTAATAGTGGAAAGAATTTAAAAAATGGTCACAATTTTACTAATGACAAATCAATTGAAATGGTGTAAAATAATAATTAAGAAAATATTTATTTAAATATATTCTTTTAATTTAATTTTAGTTTAAATTACAGCAATTCTGCGAAAGGAGGAGATATTATGAGTTATGCCGGTTCGAGAATGAGTTTGCTGGATATACAGAATGATCTTTCGGTTCGCATGAGGCAATTGACAGTGATTAGTGATTTAGATTTATCTGAGGAGGATTACAGATATCTTGCCACTAAGATAAAGATGCTGTTTAAGTTTGCCAACGACAATAATGTTGTAGATGATTATAAATTATCTATTGTTGTTTATTGGGTATTTTCTATGGTATATTGGAATAAGGAACATTTAGGTACTGTGGAGATGGGACAGCTTTTTGATGGATTGCCTCAGTATAAACGCAAGTATTACATGACGGTATGCATGGAAGCTTTTGACGAGTATGGAATTTATAAGTATCCCACAATGTATCAGGAGCTTTTTTGGAGTTCCAAAGCGGTTATTGCCAGACATGCGGGTATTCCAAAGGAAGACAGGGCGGAAGTGTTTAAGACTATAAGCAGGTATCTTAAGTGTACCTTAATTGAAGATATGGTGGAGTCCGTTATGTTAGAATTGCCGGATAAGACGAAGGCTATATTCTGTTGTTTTGATGATGAGATGAAGCAAAAGGTTATTTTGAATTTGAGAAACATTATGATTAGGGTATTGCAGGATGACGAGCCAAAAGAAGCGGTTATTTCTCATTATCCGTATGTTTCAAAAGGTGTGATGACAGATTTGATGGACTGGTGCGACAGGATGGATGAAGGACAGATTATGAAGCTGTCATAGTTTAGGGATTCCATTCATATATTTTTTCAGAGATTTTTGTGTTTTGGTAAGTTATAGTGTATTGAGAGGCGCTCATAGTAAGGATGTAGTTAGTCTGAAAGACTTTACTGCATCCTTTTTTTGTTACAACGTCAACTGCTTTGTTATAGGCTATTGCAGCTTCTTCTGCAGTGGAATAGTATCCGATTAAATAGTTGCCATTTATATGCAGCTTACTTTTATAAATGGTTTTTCCGGCTCTTTTTATGCTGGATACTCCGTAATAAGGGTTTATTACTTCCATATTATCATATGTGAAATCATATTCGTTTTGGTTTGCGTGGCGATAATCTACGCCATTTACACTGTAGTTTTTGATTCCGTATCGGGACAAAATATTAACCTGCATTCCGTAGTCGGATACAAAAAGATAGCCTCCGCGCTTTTGAATCTTGTGGTTTGAATAGTAAAATAAATCGTCTGTATCAAATATCAGGGGAGTATTCTTATCAAGGTAGTAGGTAAAGTAATTGCGCGAGAGATAAATGGGATTCTTAATGTATATTCCATTATCCCGATAATTAATAAGCGATACAAGCTTTGAAAATGAAAGTGAGGTTATAGTATTTTGAGCCTGTTCCAGCGTCAGTTTTCCGGTGAGCAAAGCATATGCGTCTTTATATAGCTGGTGAGCGTCGTTTTCAGTATTGGCGCTCCCTAAGCTTATATGTTTTCCTTTAAAGGTGATGGAGCTTCTGTAATAGATGGTTCCGTCTTTTTTTGTTGTCTTAAAAACTCCTGTTTTTGCCATAGCGGTCTCCTAAAGTAAATTTAGTATTTTGTTTTATTTTAGCATATTTTGTCTGATGATTATATGCATAATTTGAATTTTCCTGAATATGCTAGAAATGATGGTAATAAATATATTTTTTGGAGGGATTGTTGTGAAACATATGAGAATGATAACTGCATTGGTTGGACTTGCCTGTCTTTTTGCATGTGCATGGTGCGGGTACTATGGCGCTGAACAATGGGAAAAATCTGAGCAACAATGGAATTGTGATGAAGAAAGCGAGGAGGCATTTATGTATCAGCAGGAAATGCCTGCAAACGAGGGCTTCTTAGGGAAGAGCGAGAATAAAACAAGGGTAATACAAACTACAGTAAAGCCTAAGATACGTATTTATCGAAACCTTTCAAGAGATTTGGTTATTTCGGAGGATGATTATAATGTGCTTCTTAGAATTGTAGAGGCGGAGGCAACGGGAGGAACTATTACAAGCAAGAAAATGGTGGCTAACGTAGTGCTTAACAGGGTTGCAGATTCGCATTTTCCTGATTCGGTTGCCGAGGTGGTATTTCAAAGCGGAAGCGACCAGACTGCGCAGTTTTCTCCTATAAAAGATGGAAGGTTTTATAAGGTAAAAGTGAGTAAGGGAACTAAAAGAGCTGTTAAGGCGGTTCTTGATGGTAAAGATGAAACGGGCGGAGCGTTATTTTTTATGAATAGAAAGACGGCTTCTGCCAAAAATGTTGCATGGTTTGACGGAAAGCTTAGATATTTATTTGATTGCGGCGGACATTCGTACTATGCTTATAGGGATAATACATAAAGTGCGCCTTTTTATTGAATTATTCGTTATTGTGTGATAAAATTCATTCGGGCAGGTATAATGTTCTGCACTAAATAAGAAGGGTGAATGAAATATGGATATAATGTACAAAAGCACGAGAAATAATAACGAAAAGGTTACTGCATCTCAGGCAATTTTGAAGGGACTTGCCGACGATGGAGGATTATATGTACCGGAGACGCTTCCTGCCCTTGATGTTGACTTGAACGACTTAAAGGATATGAGCTATCAGGAAGTGGCTTATGTGGTAATGAAACAGCTATTGACAGATTTTACGGAGGAGGAGTTAAAATATTGTATTGGACAGGCTTATGACAAAAAGTTTGATAATCCTTCAATTGCGCCTATGAAAAATGCGAACGGGGCATATTTTCTTGAGCTGTTTCATGGTTCAACTATAGCATTTAAGGATATGGCTCTATCCATATTGCCCTATTTGCTGACAACCTCGGCTAAGAAGAATAATGTAAATAACGAGATTGTAATACTTACCGCTACATCTGGGGATACAGGAAAGGCGGCTTTGGCCGGATTTGCGGATGTACCGGGAACAAAGATTATTGTATTTTATCCTAAGTCAGGTGTCAGTCCGATTCAGGAAAAGCAGATGATTACACAGCGCGGCAACAATACTTATGTTGTAGGCATTCATGGGAATTTTGACGACGCTCAGACCGGTGTTAAAAATATGTTTAATGATAAGGAATTGGCTGATATAATGGATAAGGCGGGGTATCAATTTTCCTCTGCTAATTCCATTAACATAGGCAGACTTGTTCCACAGATTGTATATTATGTATATGCATATTCAAGATTGGTTAAGGAAGGCTCTATTAAGGCGGGAGATAAGATAAATGTTGTAGTTCCAACCGGTAATTTTGGTAATATTTTAGCATCATACTATGCTAAGGAAATGGGACTCCCAATAAATCGTTTTATATGTGCTTCTAATGAGAATAAAGTTTTGTTTGACTTTTTTGAAACAGGCTGTTATGACAGAAACAGAGAATTTATTTTGACGTCTTCTCCATCAATGGACATTTTAATTTCAAGCAATTTAGAGAGACTTATATATAAGATTGCAGGAAATGACGCCGAAGCAAATAAAGCGTTTATGGAATCTTTAAGCGCTGAAGGAAGGTATGAGATAACAGATAAAATGAAGTCAGGATTATCTGATTTCGTTGGAGGTTATGCTACGGAGGAGGATACAAGGAATATAATTTCCAAGATATACAAGAATGATAATTATATTATTGATACTCATACCGCAGTTGCAGCATATGTATATGAGCAGTATGTGAGCAGGACAAAGGATAGTACGGTTACTGTAATTGCCTCTACTGCAAGTCCTTATAAGTTTACGAGAAGCGTTATGAACGCAATTGATTCGTCGTATGACAGTAAAACGGATTTTGAGCTGGTGGACGAGTTGAACCGGCTTTCAGGCGTAGCGGTACCACAGGCTATTGAGGATATTCGGACAGCGCCGGTTTTACATGATACGGTAGTTGATGCAGACGATATGTGTAAACAGGTGAAAAATATTCTTGGTATATAGTCCGGAAGTTAAATTGTTAAATATAAATGTGATTAAAAAGGTCATCGGCGTAAGCCGATGATTTTTTTTAGATTTTTTTGGCAAATATTGTATGGGATTTAGTACATACGTAAATTAAAATGCAGATAACAACTGGGTTATTGAAAAATTTAACAACCACAGGTTGTTAAAAATAACAACTAAAAGTTGTTAGACAAAGTATATTTGATATGATATTATTAGATTGTTCTCATATTAAGAGACGAGTTCTCATTTCTTTTTATTTTCCCAATTTAACATGATTATTAATGATGGTGATTCATATTGCTGTACTGTTTTGGATTGCGATGCAGGATATAATGTATCGGCTGGTCAGCAGACTCTCTGTATGTGTATTATTTTTTGTGTCTGTATGCGGGCGGCTGCATTTGCTTTTAATATCACAGATAACTTTAAGGCAATTACTGTATCAATTAGGATTTGCGCTGCTTGTAGGCGGCATTTTAATAATTATTTACAGACTGTCAGACAGGCCGATGGGAATTGGCGATGTATTGTTATTGACAGCAGAGGCAATAAACTATAATTTAAATCAATATATTTTAGTTGTGCTTACGGCATTTTTAACCTGTGCCGCAGTAAGCGCGGCGGGAATGGCGTTTGGTAAATGGAAAATGCATGATACATTGCCATTCGCTCCATTTCTTTGTTTTGGTATTGTGGCGGATTTGTTGTTTAAATGGTAATGGCGCAATGAATCCATATAAGAATAGGAGGAAGATGAAATGAGAATAAACAGGCATATGGGGGCATGGAATATGGTATTGGCAGGCGGACTTATTATTTTGCTGTCATGCAATATCATTTTTCCGGTTTGTTCTGTTAGCGCATACACAGAGGAAGGGTTAAGCGACGAACAGCTTTATGGGAACGGTGAAGAAAACGTATTGGGGAATAAGGCAAGGAGTAGGACAGCAGAAGCTGCAGAAAAAAAGCGCAAGGATACGTCGGTAAAGGCGTCACAGGATACTAATCCTGAAGAAAAAAAGAGTGAAAGCTACGATAAACCTGAAGAATCAGAAAATGCAGATATTGCTTCAGAAGAAGCTGCGGTTAATAAGAGCGCATCAGGGGAAGCTGATACATCAGAGGAGACGGATATCAGTAGCGATAGCAATAATTCTGCAAATGAAACAGTTATTGAAGTTACAGGTGTTGAAGATAAAAAGTATTATAACAGCGCTGTTCAGGTAGGGGTTAAAATTGATAGTATAAATGAAAATACAAAGGCAGAAGCCTGCATAGTAAATGAGAAGGATGGAGTTTCAAGATTTATCGGTCTTACGCCTGTTGGCGAAGTCTTAGAGGGAGAGGAAGAAGTAACGGAGGAAGGCAACTACAGTGTGTCGGTTGTTGTGGCGGATGACAGCAAAGAGGAAATAAAAAAGGAATTGAGTTTTTGCATGGACAAGACTGCTCCGGTGATTGATAAGGAACTGTGCCGTGAACTATGCGCTTCTGAGATTAATGTGGATGAGATTAAGGAGAAAGTTGTTTTTGACGAATCTCCCGTTAAGGTTAGTGTAAGCATAAATCAACAGGAGGTCGACAAAGGAATTGTAAAACAATCGGGAGATTATGATATTGCAGTCAGCGCCACAGACGAGGCGGGCAATTCTTCCGATGAAGAAGTCAGCGTGACCTTAGGGAACAGTGAAGCTGATAATAATAAAAGCGCGCAAAAGCGTATGCTATATCCGCTTTCAGGAATTATAATTTTGGCAGGAAGCACACTATATTATCAGGAAAAAAGAAAAGAGAAAAAAAGAGAGGAAGAGGAAAATGAAAAAACAAAAAAATAGTAGAGTATTATATAATCGGAGCCATATATATTACAGATTAAGAAAGATATTTAGTCTTGTTTTAGTATGCGTTATGTGCGCGTCATTATTACTTCCTATTAATGGAGGCAATATTATTGTAAATGCTAAACAGAAGAAAAGTATTGTATTAATTATTGGAGGCAGCAACCGTTCTATGATTGCCAAGTCAAAAAATGGCGTCATATACACATACCGTTCCAGTAATGAAAAGGTTGCCAGCGTGTCAAAGAACGGAGTGGTAACAGGTAAAAAAAAGGGTAAAGTAAATGTTATCCGATATAAGACGCAGAATAGGAAAACAAGTATTGATAAAGTTCAGGCGTATAATGTTAAGATGTTTTCCATTTCAGGTAAGAAGACGGTATATACTTCAGGAAAGTACCAATACAAAACAAACGCAAAGGGAGTTACATGGAAATGTAATAAAAAGAAAAAAGCAAAGGTTACAAAGAAAGGCGTATTAAAGGCAAAAAAGACAGGTACGGTTGTGCTTACCGCAAAGCTTGGAAAACATAAAGCAACGAAAAAGATTGTTATAAAAAAAGATGTAATTGATCATATTGAAGCAAACTATAATGGAAATACAGCTTATGCGGGCAATACCATTAACCCTTCTGAATTAAAGGTATATGCAGTATATAAGAGTGGAAACAAAAAGAGGATTACAGATTATAAGATGAGCTCAAATACCTTTGGGGCTGCCGGAAAGGGAACATATACTATTTCTTATGGTAAGTTCAGCACTAAGTTCACTACAGAGATTCAAGAAAAGAAGGTAAAGTCGCTGCAGGTTAGTTATCTTGGAAATGCTTTGGCAGTGGGACAAAGTGTAAATCCTAATCAATTAAATGTGATTGCAGTATACAATGACGGTTCTACGAAAGTGTTAAGTCCTGAGGAATTTACCCTGACAAATGCTGTTGCTCAAGAGAAGGGTAATTTGGCAGTAATTGTAACTCATACAGAAAGTAAGATACAGGCTACGGTTAATGTTTCTGTCAGCGCCTTGTCTATTATGGGAGTTGATACTAATTATACCGGAGGAATCGTTTATACGGAGGAGGGAGTAGATCCTAACAAGATTAAAATATTAGTGACTTATGAGGACGGTTCAACCGCATTAGTTGACGCTTCCGATATAAGAATAGGAAGCGCTGTTTCGGAGGACGGTAAGGTAAAGGTATTGTTATATTATACAGTTGATGGGGTAGAGTATTCTACGATTCTTTCAGTTGAGGAAAGAAACAGAAAACTAACGAGTCTTAAAGTAGAAAGCGAGCGGCCATATGCGTTTGTTGGAAAAGATTTAAACCGAGATAATTTTATTGTGAAGGCGGTTTATTCCGATGGAGAGGAGAAGCTTGTAACGGATTGGGTTACTGATTATGTAGTATCGGATGAAGAATGTACAAAAGAGGTACGATTTGAATATTCTGAAGATGCGATTACAGTGTCGTCAGTTATGGAGCTTCAGGTGAAGGATATGAAGCCGCAGGGAATTAAGGTGGTTACTCCTGTTGGAAGCGTAAAGGAAGGGGCGATGATTGATTATGATAAGCTTAAAGTAGCTCTCTGCTACGAGGGTGGTTTAGAAGAATTGATAAGCGGATTTACTACGGATTTTAATCAGAATGATAAAACTACCGGAGATCGTACAGTTACAATAACTTATGGAGATTTTACTACAACGACGAGCGTATATGTAGAACCGAAGGTGGCGTTGTCGATAGGAGTATCTCCGCCAACGGGAGTTACAATTGCAGGGCAGCAGTTAAATACTACAGGAATGTCAGTGGTTGCATCTTTTGACAACGGTACTGAGGAGGTAGTGACCGGATGGACTACGGATTATTCTACATCTCTGCCGGCAGGAAAACATGCTATAACAGTTACTTATCAGGGAGTAAGCTCATTTGTTAATATAACAGTTGAGAATCCGCTTTCAGTTAATGCTTCGGCAGCAGAAACAATTGTAAGGCATGGCGTGACAATAAACTCCAATAGTGAAGATGTAACATATAGTATTGCTGCAGGAAATGCAACGCTTTCAAGGCAGAGCGGCAGCTCAGTTGTTGTGACGCCGGCGGAGGCAGGAACGGTAGTTGTCAGAGCTTCTCATATGCGTACTGGAGAGGTAAAGGATATTGGCATAAATGCAATAGCATTTAAGATGTCATACGAAAATACTGCCGGAGGTAACGCTGCAGAAAACGACATACTCAGATTTACAACTAACGCTAACGCGCAATTTAAATATGTTGTGGACGGAACAGACGGTAATACATACACAGGAGGAAGTAATTCCAGCACCACAGTTTATAACTATACTGCCAAAAAGCTTGGAACGTTGACAGTAACAGCAACAGATTCTGTAAGCGGCGTTTCAATAACCAAAACCGTAGTAGTACGTAAGGCGTTAGAAATTTCAGGCCCTGCAAAGGTAAAGGTTGGTGAAAAGATTACGCTTACCACAACAAAGCAGGTTGTGAATTGGTCAAGCAGTAATACAGGTGTTGCAACAATCAACAGCTCTGGTGTAGTAAAAGGAGTGAAGGCGGGAACTGTAACCATCACTGCAAAATTCCCAGAATACGGAAATCGTACTGTGACTAAAAAAATTACAGTAACAAAGTAGAGCAAATATGTAATAAAAAATGGAGTTGGCTATGCTTAACATGATAAGCTGAGCTAACTCCATTTGACTTATATTAGATGCTTTATAGACAGATAATCAGGGATTCCGTTCTTGTAACGTATATGAGGCTCGCCTTCGATAAGAGGACGCAGATATTGCAGCATTTCCTTAGTTACATCATTGCCTGCTTCATTAATCCATTCAATTGGAACAGGTTTTGCAACATTTGCAACTTCGCTTACAGGAACGTTGCCTATGGATATCTTATATGGGTTGTTGCTTTCTCGGTTAAGAGTCAGCATAATAGAGCTTAATCCCATTTCAGCGGCTTTTATAGCTTCCTTTCCAAGCTGGAAAGACTCGTTAATATCTGTAAGGGAAGAAATATGCATAGCGCTGCGCTGAAGAACATTTAGTTCGATGGAGCGTACTTTACAGCCGATAGTGGACTGTACAAGCTGCTCTAAAGCTTTTCCGGTTCCGCTTAACTGCGCGTGGCCAAATTTATCGGCAGCCGCGCGACTGGCGCTTATATAATTGCCATTACTGTCGTGTACGCCTTCTGATACTGCAACGATAACATTTTTATTTTTTTTGAGCAGTATATTAAGATCGTTTATAAATGAAAAAGTAGAAAAATCTTTTTCAGGAAGATATATAAGGTCTGGCGCATGGCTGTAACTGTTTCTTGCCAATGCTGCAGAGGCAGTTAGCCATCCTGCGTCCCTTCCCATAATCTCTACGATAGTAACGCTTTCAATGTCATAAATATATGTGTCATGTGAAATCTCCAGCATGGAGGTGGCAACAAATTTGGCAGCCGAGCCAAAGCCCGGGGTGTGGTCAGTTTCCATTAAATCGTTATCAATAGTTTTTGGAATTCCTATAATATTTATATCATAGTCAATGTTTTTGGCATATTGGCTTAGCTTGTCAACTGTATCCATTGAGTCGTTGCCGCCTATATAGAAAAAAGCATGGATATTCATTTGCTGAAAGGTTTCAAATATAAATTGGTACTGTGCAGGGTTTTCTTCTGTATTTGGCAGTTTATAGCGGCATGAGCCCAAGTACATTGCAGGAGAGGTCATCAGGGTATGTATAGCATCGTCGTCATTTTCAAAAGTTTCATTGAGACTGATAATCTTATGCTGCAAAACGCCTTGTATACCGTTGATTGAGCCATATATAGTATCGAAAGTTTTGCTTTTTATTGCGGCGTCAATAACACCGGCGAGACTTGCATTTATTGCAGCAGTGGGCCCTCCGGATTGCGCAACAATACAGTTATTATTTTTCATTTGGAATATCCTCCTATCTAGGGGTATTATAAGTCAGGTTTAAAGGCGGTGCAAGGGGGAAATAGAATTCTTATTTTTATCAGAAAATTTGGATAGATTTGTTACTATTTTTTATAAAAAATTATGCATTTTGACTTGTAAATTACATATACTTATAGTATAATTTACTTAAGAAAATTCCTGGAGTGTTCGACAACTCCTACCACTTTGAACCTACATTTACGTGAAAAGGAATTCCTATATTTATATGGTGATATCAAGCCTCCTTTGAGTGGAAGATAGAGCTATATGTGCGGATATCCACCTGGCATCAGCTAGGGCGTCAAAAGGTAGGAACCGGCACCTTGGGAGATTACTTAAGTAAGAAAAAGCAGCAGAGATGCTGCTTTTTTAAGTTTTGTATATGGAGGTTTCTTTATGAGGAAACGTATTATAACAGTAGTTATATGTACACTTGTTGTTGCCGGATTTGTTCTCTTTGCGGCTGTTAATACTAATCATAAGGGCGCTAATAGAACTTACAGCAGAGCGCAGATTGCTAAGATGTTTACGCTCTTATTGGAATCGGAGGATAATGTTCAGGAAACAATATATTCGATGAATTATGAGGATGTAAACGAGAAGGACTGGTTTGCCAAATATATGCAGGAGGCATTTCGGTTAGGAATTTTAACTCCGTCGCAAAAAAGCGGTTATGCAAGGCCAAAGGAGGCAATTACTTATAAAGAAGCAGAGGGAATATTTGCAAATTTTGGTTTGGAACCGGCACAGTTTGAGATTTCCTTAGATAGTGATAAGAAGCTTTCGGCAGATGAAGTAAATAAGATATATGCTGCTATTCTTGAAAAGGAAAGTGAAAAGGCGCTGGTTCA
>CANQSN010000064.1 GCA_947626505.1 uncultured Lachnospiraceae bacterium | reverse complement strand
AGTGAAGAAAATGTAAAATACCCGATAATACCTAATAATAAGGCATAGTTAGGACAGTGTGTGTGATGTTGGAGGAGAAACAGAGCATACTTGCCATAGGCGCAGGCGGCGCAAGCAAATATGTATATACCGGAGAAAACCGCATAGAGCGTACAGAAAATGTAAAGGACGTCAAGCTTTATATAAGCAGAATTGACGAGATGATAAAAAGGAAATTAGTTATTTAGGATGAAGGTGCAAAATACAGACTGAATCTGTAATTATGCGTATAATAGTTGGAGGTGGGGCTGTGGAGCGCAGTGATGATATAGTGGATATGGATAACAGGATAAAAGATGAATTTCATAAGGCGTTAACTCATGGAATGCTTGTTAGTAATGTAGCTTACCTTGTTTCCAGAGAGCTTAATCTTTCGGAGGAAATGTGCCAGCAGGCGGCATTAGCAGGAATGGTTCATGATATTGGTAAAATGAAGGTGAATTCATACATAGATACGCAAAAGGAACATTCCATGAGCATTGACCAGATGAGATTTGATCGGACACATCCGACATTGGGTTATGCAATATTGGTAGATAAGGAATTTGATGCAGCAGTGTGCAATGCGGTTCTTTATCATCATGAAAATTATGATGGGAGTGGATATCCCGCCAATCTGGCAGGAGAGAAGATACCATTTCTCGCAAGAATACTCAGGGTATGCGATGTGTTTTCGGCATTGATTTCAGAACGCCCCTACAGGGAGGCGTTTGATATTGACACAGCAGTGGAACTGATGATAGATGAAATTAATCATTTTGATATGAGGATATTTTTGGCATTTCAGAGAGTAGTGCAGTCAAATGAATTGATTTTTGCATTGGGTAATTTATCTATGTTTACAAGCGATGAATTTCATTATGAATTTAACCAAAATAATCCCATACAATAGGACAGATTATAATAACGATATATAAACAGGAGGACAGAAGCATGGCAGAGGCTATGAAAGGCTTGTCAAGAAGCCATAAATGTGCAGAGTTAAGTAAAGAAAATGTAGGCGAGAGAGTTACAATAATGGGATGGGTTCAAAAAACCCGTAACACAGGCGGTTTGATTTTTGCAGATATAAGGGATATCAGCGGTCTGGTTCAGATTACATTTAATGAGGAGAAGCTTGGAAGCGAGGCATTTGAAAAGGCGTACAAGCTTAGAAGCGAATATGTTGTTGCAGTGGTTGGAACTGTAATGGAGCGAGAGGGCGGCGTTAATAAAAAACTTGCTACGGGAGAGATTGAGGTGTTGGCTGAGGAGCTTAGGGTGTTGTCACAGTCAGATACTCCGCCATTTCCTATTGAGGAACATTCAAAGACTAAGGAGGAGGTAAGACTTAAGTACAGGTATCTGGATTTAAGAAGACCGGATATTCAGAGAAATATAATAATGAGAAGTCGGGTAGCGGCTGTTGTAAGGCAGTTTTTGATTCAGGAGGGTTTTTTGGAGATTGAAACGCCAATGCTTTGTAAAAGTACGCCTGAAGGAGCAAGGGATTATCTGGTGCCAAGCAGGGTGCACCAGGGAAGCTTTTATGCGCTGCCGCAGTCTCCGCAGATTTTTAAGCAGTTGCTTATGTGTTCAGGATACGACCGCTATTTCCAGATTGCAAGATGCTTTCGCGACGAGGATTTAAGAGCTGACAGGCAGCCTGAATTTACCCAGATTGATATGGAGCTTTCATTTGTTGATGTGGATGATGTGATTGATTTAAATGAGAGATTAATTGCCAAAGTGTTTGATGAGGTATTGGGCGTATCCGTACCGCTGCCTATACCGCGTATGACATGGGCGGAGGCAATGGAACGCTATGGTTCAGATAAGCCGGATATTCGTTTTGATATGGAGCTTACAAATGTGACTGAAGCGGTCAGAGATTGTGAATTTGCGGTGTTTAAGGGAGCTATTGAGAACGGTGGAACTGTGCGGGGTATAAATGCGAAGGGACAGGGTACAATGCCAAGAAAGAAGATTGATTCCCTTGTTGATTTTGCAAAGGACTATGGGGCAAAGGGACTTGCCTATATTGCGCTGGCTGAGGACGGTACTTATAAATCCTCTTTTGCTAAGTTTATGAAGGATGAGGAGATGAGCGCATTAATAGAGGCTATGAAGGGTGAGTCGGGGGATTTGCTTTTATTTGCCGCAGATAAGAACTCTACAGTATTTTCAGTGCTTGGGGCTCTTAGAGTAGAGCTGGCAAAGCGCATGGATATTATAGATGAAAATATTTTCAAATTTATATGGATTACAGAATTTCCTATGTTTGAGTACTCAGAGGAGCAGGGGCGTTATCTTGCAATGCACCATCCTTTTACAATGCCTATGGAGGAGGATATTGATTTGCTGGATACTGACGAACCTTGGGAAGCAAGGGCAAAGGCATATGATATTGTGCTAAATGGAACAGAGCTTGGAGGCGGTTCAGTCCGTATTTCAATGAATGACGTGCAGGAGAAGATGTTTAAGGCGTTGGGATTTTCACAGGAAGAAGCATACGAGCGTTTTGGTTTTCTGTTAGATGCGTTTAAATACGGCGTGCCGCCTCATGCAGGGCTTGCGTTTGGCTTTGACAGAATGATTATGTTGATGACTAAGGCTGAAAGCATAAGAGATGTTATTGCGTTTCCAAAGATTAAGGATGCTTCCGATATGATGTCGGATGCTCCCGGAACTGTGGATGATAAGCAGTTGGAGGAATTGGGTATAAGTATATCAGATTCTAAGCAGTAATTATTTAAAGAGGGGTGATAAAGTGGAGAAAGAGAAAATAAAATATGCTGAAAGGACAGTGGACGTCGTTATTCCGACTTATCAGCCGGACGAGAAGTTTGACAAGCTGCTTCACAGATTAGAGAAGCAGACGATTGTTCCAAACCATATTTATGTTATTAATACAGAGGAAAATTTCTTTAAGAGCGAGAGGGCTTTTCAATATGATAATATTACGGTTACTCACATTTCCAAGTACGAATACGACCATGGAGGGACAAGAAACAAGGGCGCGCAAATGTCTGATGCGGATTTTATACTGTTTATAACGCAGGATGCAGTACCGAGAGACCGTTATCTGGTGGAGAGGCTTTTAGATGCATTTGAGGATGAACAGGTGGCGGTTGCATATGGGAGGCAGCAGGCGGATAAGAAAGATAATTATCTGGAATATTACACAAGGACATTTAATTATCCGTCAGAGAGCCGCAAAAAGACAAAGGAGGATTTAAAGGAACTTGGAATAAAGACCTTTTTCTGTTCAAATGTTTGCGCTATGTACAGGAGAGATATTTTTGAGGAACAGGGGGGATTTGTGCAGTATGCTATTTTTAATGAAGATATGATTTTTGCTTCAAAATTAATAGAAGCGGGTTACGCAGTATATTATGCGGCAGGCGCAAGAGTGTGGCATTGGCACAATTACAGTGGAATTAAACAGCTTAAACGTAATTTCGATTTGGCTGTTTCGCAAAAGCAGGCGGGCGGATTGTTTGAACAGGTAAAGTCGGAGAAGGAGGGGGTAAAGCTGGTGCTTAAAGCCTGTGGACATTTATTTTTGCATGGAAGAATACATTTGATTCCTAAGCATATCTGGCTCAGCGGGTGTAAGTTTATCGGGTATAAGCTTGGACAGAACTATAAAAGGCTGTCGCACAGCATGATTCGCAAGCTTTCGTCGAATTCTACGTTTTGGACAGCTTATTGGGACCGTCAAATGTCTATTTAATATAAATATAGTATGCATAAACTCTTGAATAAAATTGAATTTCAAGTTATAATGAAGATTGCTTGACAAATACAGAAGCGGGGTTGCAGGATATAGTATTTTGCAAAGTTGTATTGTTGATTTATTTTATTTAATAGGAGTGATTAGAGATGAATAAAATTTTAAAGATTGTAGTCGTTCTGTTATTTGTTGCGGCGATTGTCTTTGGAGGCTATAAAGGCTATATGGTCAATAAGGCGGTGAAGAAGGCAAATGCAGAGGCTGTACTTTCATTTGCAGATATGAATGCAGCTAAGATGTCGCAATATATTCAGACCAGTGACGACAATATTAAGAATATATTGCTTGTTGGTTCAGACAAGCGGGGGAGTGAAACGGGATATGGGCGAGCCGATGGTATTGTTATTGCATCTATTGACAAAAAGAACAATGCGTTAAAGGTAACGTCTTTAGTTGGGGATATGTATGTTCAGATTCCCGGACATGGAGAGAATAAGCTTAGTATGGCGTATTCCTTTGGCGGAGTGTCGCTTTTATATGAAACTATTGCCAGTAATTTCGGAATCCGCTTAGATAATTATGCAGTTATGGAGTTTAACAGCTTTGTAACCGCCATTGACGAAGTTGAAGGCGTTCCGGTTATGGTATCTGAGTTTGAGGCGAACTATCTTCAGAAGAATTACAAGACGTCGGCTAATCAGGTAGCTATTGGAGAGAATATTTTAAATGGTACTCAGGCGTTGGCATATGTCAGGATTAAGCAGGATGCAGCAGGGGATTTTGGACGGAGCGCAAGACAGCGCAAGGTTATTGAAGGATTATACAGCAAGCTTATTGGAACTTCTGTTGAGAAGCTTGTGGGAATAGCCGGTAATATGATGAAGCAGACCAGAACAGATATGGATTTAAACACTATGAAGGAGTATTTGGCGTCAGTTGTCGTGATAAGCTCGGATAATCTTAAGGAGAAGGTTGTACCCGCTGATAATGAGTATTCGGCTACAGCTATTGATGGCAATACTGTATATGTGATAAATGCAGAAGCATGTAAAGCGAGCATAGCTGATTTTATCTACAATCCGGTTGACAAGGAAAAGATTCAGGAAACAGAGACTACAGAGAAGTAGTTTGACAAAGCAAAGATATATTTGGTATTATTTCATTTATAAAGTTATGGCAGAAGGGTGGATATATTTATGAAGCAAAGAGTACTATCACTTTTAGTAGAGAATACATCAGGCGTACTTAGCAGAGTGGCTGGCCTGTTCAGTAGAAGAGGTTATAATATTGACAGCTTGACAGTTGGGGAGACAAGGAATCCTAAGTATTCACGTATGACCGTGGCGCTTAGGGGGGATGATCAGATTATTACCCAGATTAAGAATCAGCTTATAAAGCTTGAAGATGTTATAAGCATTGACGAGCTTAAGGATTCCGAGTCTGTGTGCAGGGAGCTTGTTTTGGTAAAGCTTGAGGCAGACAGAAAGCAGAAGCAGGATGTCATTGCCATAGCGGATGTTTTCCGCGCCAAGATTGTGGATGTGGGAACTGATTCCCTTATGGTGGAACTTACAGGTAATACCAACAAGATTAATGCATTTTTAACTCTGCTTGACGACTATGTAATTAAGCAGATTGTAAGAACAGGTCTTACAGGACTGATTAGGGGTAATTATGACGAGGCTTTAGAATCAGGGAATAATGCAGAGTAATCTTTGAAACTTAAGTTATAAGTTTTTCAAATTACCGCACTACGCCATAGTGCAATATACATATTTAAGGAAGTGGAGGAATAAAAATGGCAGAAGCAAAGATTTATTATGAGGAAGATTGTAACTTATCACTGTTGGAAGGCAAGACTATTGCTGTTATTGGATACGGTAGTCAGGGACATGCCCATGCGCTTAATGCAAAGGAGTCCGGCTGTAATGTAATAATTGGTTTATATGAAGGCAGCAAATCTTGGGCAAAGGCAGAACAGCAAGGATTTGAGGTTTATACCGCAGCCGAGGCAGCTAAGAAGGCAGATATTATTATGATTCTCATTAATGATGAGCTGCAGGCAGATATGTACAAGAAGGATATTGAGCCTAATTTAGAGGCAGGCAATATGTTGATGTTTGCTCATGGTTTTAATATTCATTTTGGATGTATTGTGCCTCCTAAGGATGTTGATGTTACAATGATTGCACCAAAGGGGCCGGGACATACAGTTCGTTCAGAATATCAGGCTGGTAAAGGTGTTCCTTGTTTGGTGGCAGTACAGCAGGATGCAACCGGTAAGGCTCAGGATATTGCTTTAGCATATGCATTGGCAATTGGCGGTGCAAGAGCCGGTGTATTGGAGACCACATTCCGTACTGAGACTGAGACAGACCTTTTTGGAGAGCAGGCAGTGCTTTGTGGCGGTGTTTGTGCGTTGATGCAGGCTGGCTTTGAGACGCTTTGTGAGGCTGGCTATGATCCGAGAAACGCATATTTTGAGTGTATACATGAGATGAAGCTTATTGTAGACCTGATTTACCAGAGCGGTTTTGCAGGAATGCGTTATTCTATCTCAAACACAGCAGAGTATGGTGATTATGTGACCGGACCTAAGATTATTACAGAGGATACTAAAAAAGCTATGAAGAAGATTTTATCTGATATTCAGGATGGTTCATTTGCAAAGGAATTTTTGCTTGATATGTCACCATCAGGACGTCAGGTACACTTTAAGGCAATGCGTAAGCTTGCTGCTGAGCATCCGTCTGAGAAGGTCGGTGAAGAGATTAGAAAGCTTTATAGCTGGAACAATGAGGAAGATAAGTTTATTAATAACTAAAGAGCTTATATGATTTTATTCATGTAGTATTTAGGAAAGAGCCGGCATATTGTTAAATCTATAGATTTAACAATATGCCGGCTCTTAATAATAGACCGGTGTATTCAAGACTTACTTGCGAGCCTTAAATACAATGTTAGTGTTAGGGTGTCGGACTGAAAATGCGTTTAACGCACTTATTGCCATCTGTCCGCCATTGTATAAAACTGGTAATACATTCCACGTTTCGCCATAAGCTCATCATGGTTTCCTTCCTCCACGATACCCTCTTGGGTAAGTACCAGTATCCGGTCAGAATTTCTGATACTGGAAAGCCTGTGTGCAATCGTAAGCGTTGTCCTTCCTTTTGATAATTTTACAAGAGATTTTGCCACCTCAAATTCGCTTTCATTGTCAAGAGCCGAGGTTGCTTCATCCAATATAAGTATTGGTGGATTTTTTAGAAATACCCTTGCAATACTTATTCTTTGCTTCTGTCCGCCTGACAGCTTTACACCATGCTCTCCTATATAAGTATTATAACCATCCTTGAGTTGGTTGATAAAACTATCCGCTCCCGCAAGCTTTGCAGCTTCTATTACTTCTTCTCTATCTGCGTCCGGTTTTCCATAAACAATATTGTCATACACCGTACCGGAAAACATATATACATCCTGCTGAACAATCCCAATATGCTGTCTCAGGCTCTTTAGGGTAAAATTCTTAATATTCCTTCCATCCAGACTGATACAGCCGGAATCAATGTCATAAAACCTCGGTATCAGATTACAGAGCGTTGTTTTTCCACCGCCCGAGGGCCCTACAATTGCAATCTTTTCGCCTGCGTTTATTGAAAGGTTTAGATTAGAAAATACCATATTATGGTCGTCGGGATATTCAAAGCTTACATTTTCAAACTTAATATTGCCAGATACATTTTTCAAAGGCTGCGCCCCTTCTTCATCAAATATATCAATATCCGCATCCATAATTTGCAAAAAACGTTCAATGCCTGTCATTCCACGCTGGAACTGTTCGGCAAATTCTATAATTCTTCGTATTGTAGCAATCAGAGTTGTAACGTAGAGCATATATGCCACCAAGTCTCCGGGCTTGATAAGCCCCTTAACCATAAAAATACCGCCGCCTATAATAACAGCCAGATACATAACTCCGTCAAACATTCTTGTAGTTGTCTGGAATGCTGCCATATATTTGTAGGTTTCTTTTTTTATCTCAAAAAACCGTTGATTATCTTTAGCAAATTTCTCATTTTCCATATCTTCATTTGTAAAAGCTTTTACTACCTTCTGTCCTAGAAGGCTGTCCTCAATACGGGCGTTTAACTCGCCAATCTGATACCTTTGCTTTGAAAATGCACGCTTCATTTTTCTGTTTAACGCCATGCAGGTAAAGAACATAACCGGTACAATACAGAAAATAATAAGAGTAAGCCATACATTTATTACAGATAAAATGATAAAACCTGCTACTGCCTTAATTGCTGCAATAAAGAATTCCTCCGGACAGTGATGGGCAAATTCTGTAACATCAAACAGGTCGTTGGTAATCCTTCCCATAATCTGCCCTACCTTTGTATTGTTATAGTAGGTGTTAGAGAGCTTTTGCAGATAGGAGTAAGCGTCCTTACGCATAGACGTTTCAATCCTTGCGCCCATTACATGGCCAACATCCGCCATATAATAGTTGGCAATACTATCTACTATTCGGAGTGCGAAATAGATGGCTCCAAGTATGATAACTGTACGAACCGAAAGAACTGCTAAGTCCCGCATTCCTTCATTGGTAATATACCTCATAATAAGGGGCAGAACAAGCTCGCAGATTGTAGTTAATGCCGCGCAAAATAAATCGAGAGCCACTGTTTTAATGTGCGGCTTATAATATGGCAGAAACCGCCTTAAAAGCTCTGTTGTTTTATATTCTTTATTTTCCATTTTCTCACCCTTTATGTTATTTTGATTTACAATAAATATGTATGCATTGTTTCATTCAAAGCTCGCAAACGAGTCTTTAATTGGAATCAGCAGCTCATAATATATTAACACTGGAAATAAAAGCGGTCAATGCAAACCTGCTGATAACAGTTATAGTAAGCTATTTATAATAATGTTTCAATATACTCGCAAGAGAGTCTTGAATAAACTCCTTTGAAAGAGGAAGGTAAATAATGAGCATAGGAAACAGGCAAGGCAAAAATGCTGTAAATCAATTCAGACAGTACATAATTACTTGCTTTGCTGAAAATTCGGTAGAAAAACAAGTATGCTTGTGGTATCATACCAATGTAATAAATTGGAATTTTACAAGCTCTCAACCTGCGGTAGAGTAAGCAGAAATCAGGGAATCAACTGACGGTTCGTGTTAATTCACGTCAATTTCATATAAACTTAAACCATGAAATATGAAAGGAGGAGCTCGATATGGATCAAATTAAAATAGGGAAATTTATAGCATCATGCAGAAAAGAACAAGGTATGACTCAAGCCATACTTGCAGAGAAGCTCGGTATCAGCGACCGGGCAGTATCAAAATGGGAGACTGGTAAATCCATGCCGGATTCCGGAATAATGTTGGAGTTGTGTGAGCTTTTGAAAATTAATGTCAATGAACTCCTGTCGGGCGAAAGAATTATGGCAGAATTATATGACAAACGAGTAGAAGAAAATCTTCTGGAAATGAAACGGGAAATCGAAGAAAAGAACAGGCAGATGCTAATGACGGAATACATGGTTGTCATTCCGGCGGTCATTGCAGGGATGGTCATCGTATTTGTGATTGCATTTATTGCAATGCCTACATGGCTGCGGATTGCGCTTACTATATATGTTACTGTGATGATTTTCACAGTCGCATTCATTGCGGTAGGAATTGAGCAGAAGACCGGATACTATGAGTGTCAGCATTGTCATCACAGATATGTACCCACTTATTGGAAAACCAATCTTGCGATGCATATGGGCAGGACGAGATACATGAACTGTCCGAAGTGTGGAAAACGAAGCTGGCAGAAAAAAGTATTGACAAAGGGAGATTAAAAACTATGGCAGATATGGCAACAGGCGCTTTAAACAACGAATTAAAACAGGCGGTTGATAAATACAGGGAGCAATGCGCAGCTTGTGATTATGAGCGGGACAAGGATAAGACGATACCGCAGGGATTAAAGCTGATAAGAAATATACGGTATTCCGATTATGGTGATTTTGGATTGCTTGATATTTACATGCCGGAGGAAGCGGTGAAGAAGCTGCCTGTCATTGTACACACGCATGGCGGCGCATTCTGCTATGGCTCTAAGGAGGTATATCAATTCTACTGTATGAGTCTGGCAAAACAGGGCTTTGCTGTGGTAAATTACAATTACCGTCTGAGCTATGAATATAGCTTCCCTGCACCTGTTGAAGATTTAAATCAGCTTCTGGCGTGGATTATTGTTCATAGCGAGGAATTTAATTTAGATACGCAGAATATTTTCTTGGCGGGGGATTCTGCCGGAGCCAATATTTCATATGTATATATGACATTATACTCTAATATGGCATATAGAGAATTGTTTAGTCTAACGGTTCCGGATGTGAGGATTAAAGGAGGTTTGCTTAATTGCGGACTATATGATTTTGCGGCGGCTAGGACAGAACATCAGGATAAGATTGATATAGCCGACGCCTATTATAGAAAGCCCTACAGTCAATATGGCGGTTTGATTGATACATTATCTTTTGTAAATAAGGATTTTCCGCCCTGTTATCTCCTTACTGCAACAGAGGATTTTTTTAAGGATGAGGCAATTAAATTAGATGAAAAGCTAACTTCTCTTGGCGCAGCGCACGTATTCAAGATTTGGGGGACAGAGCAGGAGCCTTTATATCATATCTTCCATGTGGATATTGCGCAGGAGACTGCAGTCAAATGCAATATTGAGCAATGTGAATATTTAAAGAAACTCTGCCTTTGCTAAATTTTTCGATAATTTCCCAATTAAAGGCATACTTTGTTGCTTTTAACCTGAAGAAATCAGCAAAATAAAAAATGGGAATGATTGTCCATTTTATAGTTAGTGTATCTTAGATAATCTTTAATAAAATAAAACAAGGGGATGCGCACTAATTACTTAGTGCGACAATCCCCTTGTTTTTTAAGCTCGTTTGAGCATTGCTTCTAATTCTGCAATTCTTGCCCTTTCAGCAGCAATAATAGCTTCTTTTTCAGCTAATGCTTCATCTTTCTCAGCTAACGCCTCATCTTTTTCAGCCAATGCCTCATCCTTCTCAGCCAATACTTCTTCTAATGCTTCTTCTTTTTCTTTTTCAAATAACTTAGCTACCTTAGTCATCTTAATCCACTCCTTTACTTCATTTGACGTCTT
>CANQSN010000063.1 GCA_947626505.1 uncultured Lachnospiraceae bacterium | reverse complement strand
AATGGATGTATTGGTATACCAGGGCAGCAGCAAAAAGGATTAATTCCGGAGCGTTAATGGCGGATGCATGGCACCACCGCTCAGATTCATTATCATCAGTGGGCGCATTGATTGGTGTTCTTGGAGCGCGCATGGGATTTCCAATATTGGACCCGATTGCCAGTGATGTTATATGCTTGTTTATTGAAAAGGCGGCATGGGATATTTTTAAGGATGCACTGGATAAAATGGTAGATAAAGCCTGTCCTGATGATGTTGTTGAAAAAATGCGCCAAACGATTTTAGAACAGCAGGGAGTTGAGGGAATTGATATGATTAAAACTCGGCTGTTTGGGCCTAAAATCTATGTGGACGTAGAGATTTTGGTAAAAGGGGAAAAGACGTTGTGGGAAGCCCATGAAGTGGCTGAGCGGACGCATGATGCTATTGAACGGGAATTTTATAATGTTAAGCATTGCATGGTGCATGTGAATCCATCAGATAGTGAAACATAATTTTATAATAAAATCATAAGAATTTCATAATAATTTTTAAATAAAAAGCTTCTTTTTTAATGATACCATTAGAAAAGAAGCTTTTATTAGATTTACAATGTCAATTTTTTGCAGCGGGAATCGGAGGAATGTTATAAATATGGAGGAAGTAAGAAGAGTTAGAAGGGTGAGAAAAAAACGAAAAAAGCGGCTAGGCAGATACTTGGTTTTGGCAGGGGCCATTTTTATAGTTTTTGTTATGGTAAAGACTGTTTTTAGCGATGTTAGGTATGCAATGCTTTATGGCGACGATTTAGCTTCAGAAGAAGCGGTTTGGAAAAGAAGCGAGTGGAAGGAATCAGACTTTTTGACAGACGATTATCCGGCATCTCTTAAGAAGCTTTATGAAAGTAATCCGGAGACAAAGAAGTTTGTAAAGGATTATTTTAAAGAAAAGGATATAGAGCATGATATGGACATATCAAGGGAGCTTTCTAAAGATAGGATTCCTCTTTTTCTGCAGTGGGACAAGAGGTGGGGATATGAGGAGTATGGCGGTGATTTTCTGGCAGTGACAGGCTGTGGACCTACTTGCTTATCTATGGTAATTTGCGGATTAAAAGGGGATTCTTCTGCAAATCCATATGCGATTGCAAAATGGGCGGAGGATAACGGGTATTATGTTAAGGGGGAGGGTTCCGCGTGGTCTTTGATGACAGATGGAGCAGCCTGTTTTGGACTTAACGCATACGAGATTTCTTTTGATTTGGAAAGTATCAGAAGCGAGCTTTCGCTTGAGCATCCGATTATATGCGCTATGGGGCCGGGAGATTTTACGACAGAGGGACATTTTATTGTATTGACCGGTATAACGGATGAAGGCTATGTGACTGTGCATGATCCTAACAGCAAGGAGCGCAGTAAAAGGACATGGAGCCTTGATGAGCTGATGCCGCAGATTAGAAATTTATGGGTATATTCATCAGACTGAAAAAAGCGGCTGTCTTTATGGCAGCCGCTTTTTAAGTGCTTTATCAATTTATTTATCGTCGTCGCGTACAATGATAACCTGTTTTGCAGTCATGTAGGTGTCGGAGAAATTAACTTGCTTAAGCCGCTCGTCTGTTATGGTCATGGCAGCGACTGCTACATCAGCGGTTTCACGCTCTACAGATGCAATCAGTGAGTCAAATGCAGTATGCTCCACCTGTAATTGCATATCAAGCTCGTCGCAAATGGCCTTCATGATATCTACATCAATCCCTATAATACCGCCATCCTCGGTTTGGCTTTCATAGGGAGGAAATTCTGCATTAGTTACCATTAATAGGGTTCCGTTGGCATAGGAAGTCTTATTCTGTCCATCATAAGCGCTTTCGGTTTCACCATCCTTTATCCATGCATCCGCAATCTGGTCAATGGTGCCATTAGATTTTAACTTTTTTAAGGCGGCGTTTATATTATTGAGGAGTTCGGCATTCTTTTTATTAACTGCAATGCCATATTCTTCTTCGGCATATGGCTCATCTAAAAGCTTTACATCGCCAAATTCTTCTACAAAAACATTGGCGGGAGCATCATCCAGCATAACTGCATCCACCACTCCGTCCCTAAGCGCCACCACAGCATCCCTGCCTTTATTAAAACGCTGAACCTTAGCATTTTCAATATCGCTGGAATAAATATCTCCAGTGGTTTTAAGCTGTACGCCAATTTTCTTGCCCTTTAAGTCGTCAAGACTGTGTATCGTATTCTTTGGAGCCTTACCGCCGCAGCCGGAAAACAGTAATACTATGCATAAAAGTGTAATTATAATTGAGTTCTTTTTTTTCATAAAATGCTATCCTCCTTGATATATGTTAGAAATTTATAAAACTATAATGCATTTGGTTTTGTATAAATAATCTGATCTCTTCCGTTATTTTTGCCTATGTAAAGGTTATCGTCGGCATTTTTAATCCGTACTTCATAGGATTTTTCAGTATTATCGGATTCAATTCCAAAAGTCATTGATATGTTAATTTTTTTGCCGTTATATACGAAATTATAATTTCTGATATCTTGTTGAAGCTGCTCTACAAATTTCTTTGTTTCATCAAAATTGAGCTTGTAGATTAGGAGAAATTCTTCTCCGCCCCAACGACTGGCAAATCCATGTTCTTTAATATTGTTTCGTATAATTTCCGATACAGTTACAAGTACATAGTCTCCTGCATCATGCCCATATGTATCGTTGACTTTTTTAAACCAATCAATATCGCACATAACGATGGAAAAAGGAGTTTTTTCCTTTTCAAGCTCATGCAGCTTATTGTTGCAGCTTCTCCTGTTATAAAGAGAGGTTAAGGGATCCATCTCTATCATTCTCTTTAAGTCGTTCCTCATATTGGAAGCGTAAAGTCCGATAGTTCCAAGCTCGTCGTTACGTTTTTCAACCCTTTCTTCCAGAACAACATTAAGGCTGCCTTCAGAAATGCTTTTTAAAAAGTTGTTAATAGCGTTGATGTCAACAACCATTCTGCTGGAGAAGCCTCTGGTCATCATAGCGGCGATAAGGCCGGCAATAAGTGAAAACAGTACAAACCATAAGAGAATAGTCGCTATGTTCTTGAATACAATTTTCTGGGGCTTTCCGGCAAATGCCATTCCTACAATATCGTGTCCGCTGTTTTCCAAAGGTACATAATATCCGAAATAGGTCATACCGTTTACATCAGCAGAGGTAGAAAAATAAGTATTGCCATTTTTTAGAACAGCATCAACAACCTCTTGGCTGGCTTTGGTGCCTACCGCCGATATTCCGTATTTGTCTTCAATTGTTGTAAGGATTCGCGTATCCTGCCAGAAAATTGTGGTGTCAATCTGGGACTTTTCTTTTACTCTGTATAGCATAGTGGAATCCGTAATATTTAAGTCGCCCTTAATTAACATGTTGTCCCTATAGGAATAGTCTCCGCGCACTGTAAGGTCTAAGCAGTCCATTAAAATACTTGTAGTGGACGCCAATTCATCCTGAATGCTCTGGGAATAAAATTGAAAAAGTAAAACCATTCCAAAAAATGTAATAAGCATAGTCAGTAAGAAAATAGGAAGCAACACCATTGAAAGCAACTTCTTTCTGATGCTTTTTTTCTTTTTTGCCTGCGTAGCCAACAAATCTCTCCTTTCTATGAAAAGGATAATCTAAAATATTGTATATCATATAGGAGTCTTCTCCTATATGATAAATACACATATACAATATTATAAGATTTTTTGCCATATTATTCAACTGTAAAAAGTAATAAATATGAAGGCAAAAATGCAAATTAATAAAGCGATATTGCTGTAATATTTTTGAGTTTAAAAAGCGCATAAGTTGTCAACAATTGCTTTGTATGTTATAATATAAATGTTATGACAGTTTGATTTTTTGTGCAGCTTCATTTAATTTTTAAGAAAGGATGTTTTATATTGAAGGTATTTGATATTGATAATCCGGTGTGGAGTACATTTTCCAAGATATTTGATCTGATAGTTTTGAATATTATTTTTTTGATTAGCTGCATTCCTATTATTACGATTAGTACAGCAGTAACAGCTCTATATTATACAACCATGCGCATTGTATCCGGTAATGTATCCTATGTTACAAGAGATTATTGGAAGTCTTTTAAGGAGAATTTTAAGCAGGCGCTTGTTACAGGAGTGATTGTATTTGATGTTGGCGTTATTCTTGCCTTCATGACATATCTTTCATATCTTTCGGATGCATATCTTGGCAAGGTGGTATTTACTGTGGCGGATGTGTTGTTTGCGGGAGCGGTTTCTTATATTTTTCCATCGTTGGCAAAGTTTAAGATGGATACGGGAAAGCTGTTTTATAATAGTTTTCTTATGACATTTGTCCATGTTCCGTTTACCATTTTAAACCTCGGCGTATTATTTATCACGGGTTTGGGTGTATATTTAAGTATTCTTGTTCGGGTTCTTTTGATATTTTGCGGCTTTTCCGCAATAGCTTTGCTGCAATCCCTCTGGTTTAATTATATTTTTGCGAAGTATATGTCTAAGGAGGATATTGAACGGGAGGGCGTTTACAGGGAAGAAGAGAAGCTTGCAAAAAAGGAAAAAAAGGCAAAAGATATTAATTAGTAATCGGATAGGTTTGCCTTTTTATTTTTATACAAGCATTTGTTTTAACTCGTCAATGGAGTATTTATAATGAGAATTGCAGAAATGGCAGTTTACTTCAATGGGCTCGTTATCATCAATCATGCTTTGTATTTCTTTCCTTCCCAGACTTATAATAGCCTTTTTCACATGTTCCTTAGAGCAGTTGCAGTAGTATGAGGCTTCAACTTTGTCATTAATCTGAAAGTCCGTATCCTTAAATATTTGCGCCATAATATCTTCCGGAAGCATACCCTTGTCTAAGCAGCTTGTGACAGAGCTGAAGTTTTTAAGGCTTTCTTCCAGTGAAGTTATTGTTGATTCTTCGGCATAGGGCATTAGCTGTATTATAAAACCGCCCGCCTGCTTCACTGTGTTGTTTTTTTCCATTAATACGCCCAGCGCCACTGAGGTTGGTATTTGTTCGCTTGTGGCAAAATAATATGTTAAATCCTCTGCAATCTCTCCGCTTACCAATTGGCACTGTCCAACGTAAGGCTCCTTAAGTCCGATATCTTTTATGACGCTTAAAACTCCCAAATCTAATGCGCCGCCAACATCAAGCTTACCAAGCTTGTTCGGGGGCAGCATTACCGAAGGATTGATTACATAACCTTTAACTCTTGACTTGGAGTCGGCGGTTACTGTTAATCCTTTTATCGGCCCGTTACACTGAATCTGAAGGGTTAATACGTCATCATCATTTTTGCACATATGCCCCATCATTGCTCCGGCAGTAAGTAAACGTCCTAAGGCTGCACAGGCAACTGGACTCAGATTGTGGTTTTGACGGGCAGTCTCCGTCAAATTCTTTGTAGTGGCGGCAAAAAAACGAATCTGTGAATTACAGGCGGTTCCGCTAATAATATAATCAGACATAATTATTATCCTCTTTCATTTGTTTTTTATGTTTTATCTATCTTATCATATATTTCCGGATTTTAAACCCAAAAAATGAAAGTAATGCAATAAAAAATCCTAAAGAGCACCACATTAAAAGGCGTTTCTTGCCATTTTCAGAATTTGTTGCCGATACCTCGTTAGCTGCTACAGTTTTTGAGTCTTCAGGAAACAGGGTATCAACGGACTTTCCCTCTATTGTATATAAAAGAGCAGTGGCAATAACTTCATGCCCCTTTTTAGTTGGATGTATGTCATCTTTTAAAATTCTTACATAGGTATTGGCATGGTTTTTAAACAGGCGGTAGGTATCAAGCAGCAGTAGGTTTTCACTATTTTGTTCATATACCTCGTCAGCAATTACTGCGTTTATGCTTGGAAGTATAGTATCAATGCATTTAGACAAATATTCATATTCGCTTCCACTGGCGGGATTGTATATTGTTTGTACAATAATAACAGCATTAGGGTTTTCCTGCCTTAGTATAGTAATAGTGTCATGGAATTTTTCGGAAAATTCTGTAACAAAGGCGTCTACCTGCTGTTTTACGGAATCGTTTTCCAAATATGAAAGTAATAGCGCAGCAGTAGTATCGCTTTTCATCATTTTTGGAATTTTCTTGGATTTGCGCATATTTTTACCCGTAACTTTTTTTGCGGCGGCAGCAGCTATGTCCAATATGTCGTTTCCTCCGGTGGTTAGAGAAATGTAAGACGCTTTGCGGATTTTTTTCCGAAATTCTTCAGTTTTTATTTTAGAATAAGTATCCTTTATTGTGTCGCCTTCTTTTCCCATATTATAGCTTTTAATCTCAGGAATAGTTTGTTTTAATTTAGACGTTAAGCGTGAAACGAAGTTGTCGGACTTATCCTTCTGTCCTGTTCCCGCTGTAATTGAGTCTCCCAAGGCTACATAATATACAGGAGCTTTTGCAGATATATTATAAGGCAAAATGGGTATTATAGTACATATAAGGAGAATGAAAAGGAATGTTTTTTTCATGATTTAACCTGCTTTCTTTTTTGATATTTTTAGTATGCGAAAACAAAAAAGAAATAATACTGTATTTTTCTGCCTGTTATTTGACCAAGCCCGCTGCTTGCGGTTTTAATTGCAAAGGCTCTGGATGCTTGACGAAAAAGGAATTTCGCTATACAATAAGGCGGATAAAAGGGAGGCGGATTATATTGTCAGATGAAAATGTTGTAAGAGCATATTTAATTCGTCATGGTAGACAATGCAGCGCCTTGTGTAATGTGGATGTTGATTTAAGCGACGAGGGACACAGGCAGGCTGAGCTTACCGGTAAACGTCTTAAGGGATATGGTATTCAGGCAGTTTATACCAGCGAGCTGATTAGGGCAAGACAAACAGCAGAGCATATCAGCAGGGAGCTTAAGCTTCCGGTAAATGTTGTAGAGCACATTGAGGAAATGCATTTTGGAGACTGGACAGGTTTAAGCGACAGCGAGCTTGACGCTAAATATAAAGAAGAACGTATAGCACATAAAATGGGCAATAACGATATCAGGTATGCCGGCGGTGAGAATGGGCAGGAATGCAGTATTAGATTTAGACAGGGTATGGAATGGATAATTAAAGATGCGAAGAAGAACGGATACAAAAGTATTGCCATAGTAACGCATGGTATGGCAATGAGGGCGTATCTGTGCAGCATAATTCCGGTACCATTTTCAAAAAGGGGATTATTGGCAAGGCAATTGGAAAATTGCAGTATTACGGAATTGCTTTTTAAGGATGGGCTGGTTTCTCTGGAAAGATTTAACGACTATGCTCATTTAGAACCATATGATGAATTGTTAAGAAAGCATTTTAAGGTGATTTAGGATGTTTTAATATAGAGGATGAGGATTGTTATATGCATTGGATAGAGGATAAACTTAGTGTTGATGATTATCTTAATATACGTGAATGTGTGAATTGGAAGAAGCTTTCCAGAGAGCAGGCGGAGAAATCATTAAAAGGAAGCCTGTACGTATTGGCGGTATACGACGGTGATTTGCCGGTAGCAATGGGACGGATTGTGGGCGACGCCGCAGTTATATGTTATGTTCAGGATTTGATTGTAAGGCCTGAATATCAGGGCAGGAAGCTTGGTTCAAAAGTTCTTAACCGATTGATAGAGAAGGTGGAGGAGTGGCGTATTGCCGATACGGAGATTATGTTAGCGTTAATGTGCGCAAAGGGGCGGGAGAATTTTTATGAAAAGCATGGATTTATGTCAAGGCCCACAGGCGAGTTGGGACCGGGTATGATTATGTACATAGAATAAAAAAGGCGGACCTTATGGTCCGCTATAATTTTAGCTTAAATTGTTTGTAAGCCTTTAGCAGAGATTTTGAACCTTTTACTTTTATAGGTATTATAGTATTATCGCTCATGATAAAGCTGCTTTCATTTGCGTCAACCACATAATTAAGGTTTACAATGTGTCCTCGTTTTGCAGTGATAAAATCATCGCTGTCTATTTCCTTTTTTAATGCGTCTACGGTCATTGAGGTATGGATGGTGTTTTGGTTCATAATTATGCTGGAACCGTTACCGTTTGCCACAATATATAAAATGTTATTAATAGGAATCTGTATGTGGGTACGATTTGTAAGTACATCAATAGTTTTGGAATGTTTAACATAGTTGGCGTAATTCCTATGGGAATAAAAACGTTCCATGCAGTGCTTGAAATGGGTTAAGCCAATTGGTTTTACAAGATAGCCTAAGGCGTCTACCTCGTAGCTCTCCACAGCGTAGTCTCTGCTGGAGGTGGTGAATACAATTGGCACATCAGGGTTATGGCTGCTGCTGCGAATTCGTCTTGCAATAGAATAGCCATTCTCTGTCGGGCTTAAATAAATATCTAAAAAAATAAGATTAAAATATGTTTCATGGAATCCCTTATAAAAATTGGCATAATTCTTAAATACGGAAATTGACAGAGGATCATCGCTTATATATTCAGGATATTGTTTATAATATTCATTTATAAGATTTATTAAATGATGGGCGTCTGTACCCATGTCTTCAACAATTGCAATTCTCATAAGCTCCTCCTTGCAGTGTTATTAGGAGTGAAAAATTAATTTTCAAGACTCGCTTGCGAGCCTACTCCGCATTATAAAATCAGTATAGCACAAAAAATTTTATATGAAAACAGATTATAGTAATAAAATTATTATTCTTGCCTTTTAGTGGCGTTTAGCGTCCGTTCAGCAGAGTTTAATATGCATTTTAAACAGCTAAAAAGCCGTTAAAACTCCAAAGTATTGAATTTTTATTGACATATTGTATACTGGATTTATATATAGAATGAGTGACAATCAAACAAAGGAATAATAAGTGACGGGAGTATTTATTATATAATAGTGCAGTTATGTAAATGAATGTTTGATTTAAAATCATTTAACCAGTAAGGCTATGATGCGCAAGGGCGGATGTTCTCTTGTGGTTGTAGCCTTATTTTTATGCAAAGAATAAAAAAGGTATTGTATTTTTTAAAATTCGGTGTTATAGTTGATATAGAACAATTGAAAAAGCGACGAAAAAGGGGGAATTACCATGAATATTAACAAATTTACGCAAAAAAGCATGGAGGCTGTAAATGAATGTGAAAAACTGGCATACCGATACAGTAATCAGGAGGTAGATCAGGAGCATTTTCTTTTTGCCCTGATTAATATTGATGACAGCCTGATTAAGAAGCTGCTTGAAAAAATGGATGTGGATACCGGAATGCTGGGAAAAAGCTTGGTTGACCTTATTAATAAAAGGCCTAAGGTGTCCGGTAATGTTCAGGTGTATATTAGCAATGCGCTTAACAAGGTTCTGATTAATGCAGAGGACGAGGCAAAGAGTATGGGCGATGAATATGTTTCAGTTGAACATTTGTTTATTGCTCTGCTTAAGCAGCCCAATAAGGAGATTAAGAATTTGTTTAAGCAGTATGGCATTACAAAGGATGGTTTTCTTGAGGCGCTTGCTACTGTAAGAGGAAACCAGAGAGTTGTAAGTGATAATCCGGAGGATACTTATGATACTTTGGAAAAGTATGGGTATGATTTGGTAGAACGGGCGAGAAGCGGTAAGCTTGATCCTGTGATTGGAAGGGATAGTGAGATTCGTAATGTAATCAGGATTTTATCAAGGAAGACCAAGAATAATCCGGTGTTGATTGGTGAGCCGGGAGTTGGTAAGACTGCGGCTGTAGAGGGACTGGCACAGCGTATTGTAAGAGGTGATGTGCCGGAGGGACTTAAGGATAAGTCTTTATTTGCCTTGGATATGGGTTCGTTGGTGGCGGGCGCTAAGTATAGGGGAGAGTTTGAAGAGCGGCTAAAGGCAGTGTTGGAGGAGGTTAAAAAAAGTGATGGCAAGATTATCCTGTTTATTGACGAGCTGCATACAATTGTAGGAGCAGGGGCGACAGAGGGCAGTATGGATGCCGGTAATATGCTTAAACCAATGCTTGCCAGAGGCGAGCTGCATTGTATTGGCGCAACCACATTAGATGAATATCGAAAGTATGTGGAGAAGGATGCCGCACTGGAAAGACGTTTCCAGCCGGTTATGGTTTCAGAACCTACAGTAATGGATACCATTTCTATTTTAAGAGGTCTTAAGGAGAGGTATGAGGTGTATCATGGGGTTAAGATTCAGGATGCGGCGCTGGTATCGGCGGCAGTGCTTTCCGACAGATATATTTCCGACAGATTTCTGCCGGACAAGGCAATTGATTTGGTGGACGAGGCTTGCGCATTGATTAAAACAGAGCTTGATTCTATGCCTGCCGAGCTTGATGAGCTGAATAGGAAGATTATGCAGCTTGAGATTGAGGAAACTGCTTTAAAGAAAGAAACAGACCATTTAAGTCAGGACAGGCTGTTAAAACTGGAAAAAGAATTGTCTGAGCTTAGAGAGAATTTTGCGGGCAGAAAGGCCACATGGGATGCTGAGAAGGATTCTGTTGAGAAGATATCCAAGCTTAAAGAAGAAATTGAAAACATTAAAAATGAGATTGCTATTGCTCAGCGTAATTATGATTTAAATCAGGCAAGTCTTTTGCAATATGGAAGGCTGCCGGAGGCAGAGAAAAAACTGGCTATGGAGGAAGAACGTGTTCGTAATGAGCAGCATACTTTGGTGCATGAAAGCGTTGACGAAGATGAGATTGCCAAGATTATTTCCCAGTGGACAGGGATTCCTGTTGCGAAGCTTACCGAAGGCGAGCGCGAAAAAACCTTGCGTTTAGGAGAGGTTCTTCATCAGCGTGTAATCGGGCAGGACGAGGGCGTCAGCAAGGTAACGGATGCTATTCTTCGTTCCAAGGCAGGAATTAAAGATCCTACAAAGCCGATTGGTTCTTTTCTGTTTTTGGGGCCTACGGGAGTTGGTAAGACAGAGCTTGCAAAAAGTCTGGCAGAAGCTTTGTTTGATGATGAAAATAATATGGTGCGTATCGACATGAGCGAGTATATGGAAAAGTATTCTGTATCACGCCTTATTGGCGCGCCTCCGGGATATGTGGGTTATGAAGAGGGAGGACAGCTTACTGAGGCAGTCCGCAGAAAGCCATATTCTGTAGTTCTGTTTGATGAGATTGAGAAGGCGCATCCGGATGTGTTTAATGTCCTTTTGCAGGTATTAGATGACGGTCATATAACT
>CANQSN010000062.1 GCA_947626505.1 uncultured Lachnospiraceae bacterium | reverse complement strand
GTGGCAAAGGAGCTTAGGGAGAGAGGCTGCGACAGTATTATTATTTTTGTAACAGGTCTTAAAGAGTATGTTTTTGACGCTTTTGATGTGAAAGCCTTTCATTATCTGGTAAAGCCCTTTGATAGGACAAAGTTTTTTGATGTACTAAATAAAGCTGCTGAAGATATAAAAGAAAGGCAAAATACAAAGTTACCGGAGGAGGTAAGCATTATAGTTAAAAGCGGAGCTGTTACACATAAGATTTATGCCAGCGAGATATATTATTTGGAGATATATAACCGCAAGATAACAATATATATGAGAGACGGAGCAGTAGATTTTTATGGCAAAATGGCAGATTTAGAACAAAAGCTTGGAGAAGATTTTGCGCGCTGCCACCGTTCCTATCTTGTAAACTTAAGATTTGTCAAAAAATATACCTCGGTTAATATTACTATGGAGAATGGCAGTTCTGTTTTGATGGCAAAGCAAAAATATCCCGAATTTGTAAAGCGGTATATGGAGTATGTTTTAAGGGAGAGGGAGAGGAACAGCAAGGGCTATGTTTGAAAGTTATTATAAGGTTATAGCTGCATGCTATATTATATTTGATCAGCTTATTAACGGTATGGCATTAGCTTATCTCTGCGCGCCTTTTGTAAGTACAAAAAGAGTTAAAAGAAAACTGTGTCTGGTGGGAGCAGTATATTTTATTACGGTGATGACGCTCTATTATATGCCATATATTGTTTCTAATTTTTTTGCATACTTTACCTCTATTGCAGCGGCGTTTTTTGTACTGTTGCTTTTGGACAGAGAAAATAAAAACGTAAAGATTGTTCTTTGCGCAATGTTTTTTACTCTGCGCTGGACTGTACATTCTGTCGTACTTTTTATTTCTATGTGTATTGATGATAATTTGATATCTCCTGCTATATATCACTCTAAACTTTCTAGCAGAGGCAAAGAAATATGTTTTCTGATTGATTTTGTTATTTCTGATATATTAGAAATAATCTTCCTTGTATTGTGTTATTTAATATTAATCAGAGCTATTCATTCTCTATTTGCTGATTATGGGGAGAATATTGAGCTAAAGGAATTGTTTCTTCTTTTGCTTCCTACGGTTATTGGTATGATTTGTTACCAGATGAAGCATATGTATAGCGAAATACTTATGAAGGAAACAGGTAAGGATTCGCTTGATTATGATGTGACGGTAGATGTATTTTGGACAATATTGCAGCTAATTATTTGCGCGGCTATTATAGGAACGCTGTTTTTATACCAGTATGTTAAAAGAGAAAAGGAAAAGGAGAGCGAGCGGCAATTTCTTGAGAGCGATATAAGCAGTATTAAAAACCACATAGAAGAAGTGGAAAAAATATATGCGGAGATTCGGGGAATACGCCATGATATAGGAAATCATGTACAGATTATGGAGGAGCTTTTAGAGAGGGGAAATGTTCATGATGTTAAGGAATATCTGGCGTCCTTAAAGGACAGGGCGGATTCATATGATTTTACCATTAAGACGTCCAATCCGGTTACAGACGTTATTTTGGGAGAAAATCAAAAGAAATCGGCTGAGCTTGGTATTAGATTTGACTGTGATTTTAATTTTCCCGCAAATACGGGAATTGATGTTTTTGATATAAGCGTAGTGCTGACAAACGCATTGTCAAACGCTATAGAGGCTGCCGGAAAAGACGGATGGGTAAGCGTATCCTCCTTTCGCAGACATAACGCCTATCTCATTACAGTGGAGAATTCTTACGAGGGAGATTTATCTTATAAGGAAGGACATAGTTATCCCGATACTGGAAAGACAGATAAAAAACAACATGGCTTTGGAATCAAAAATATCAGGACTGTGGCTGAAAAATATTATGGGAATATGTCGCTTAGACAACAGGCGGACAGGGTTGTATTGACAGTTATGCTGATGGAGAGGGATTAAAGTTTACAACAAAAAACAGCAGTTTTACAACATTTATGTAAAATACAAAAAAGTATATGCCGAAATGATTTATAACTAAAATTAAAGCTTAGTACCGTTGAATCTTGTCATGTACAAGGTTAAACAGGAAAAGCCTTAAGGACATATCAAATATTGTTATGGAGGGATGAATATGCAGGTTAATGGAGTAGGCAGTGATTTGAGTATGCCGGCTATGATGTGCGGACAGTTGGATGATGTCAGTAGGAATCTTCAGAACCAGATTCGTATCAAGCAGCAGGAGCTTAGGCAGTTATCGGAAAAGAAGGATTTGAATCCTGAGGAGATAGCAAAAAAGCAGCAGGAGATTAAGAAGGAAATAGCAGAGCTGAACAGTCAGCTTAGGCAGCATCAGATGCAGAACAGGTCAAAACAGAATAATGGTACGTCAATTGAAGATATGCTTGGAACAGCAAACCAGAATAAAGCATCCGATAGTGATAAAGGCAGCGGATTATCTGTGAGCAGCATGGAGGCTATGGCTGCCGCCGACGCTTCAATGAAGCAGTCTGAGGTTCAGGATAGCATTGGCACTAAGATGAAGGGAAGAACACGTATACTGAAGGAGGAAATCAGGCTGGATAAAGTACGCGGAGTTTCAACTGAGGATAAGGAGGCTGAGCTTGCTGAAACTGAGGAAAAGGTTAATAAGGCGGTAGCTTCAAGCGTAGGTATGGCTAAGAAAGCCGGCGATACAATTAAAGAGGCAAATGAAAAGGAAGACAAGGAAGACAAGAAGGGCGATAAAGAGGATGAAGAAGATGTTTTGAATAAAACTTCCGAAAAAACAGAAAATGGTTATCCGTCAGTAGATGTATATTTGTAGTTAATAGTATATATGCAAATGCAGTTTATAAGGATATAATAGCATTAATAAAAAGGACAGCAATTTCCATTGGAAAGACTGTCCTTTTTATGTGGGAAATTGTTGAAAGATGTAGTTTTTTGTTGTATAATAAATATATATTTTTTATACAATTTTGACGCAGGAGGATAAATCGTATGGGAAGTCAGACAGGTTTAGTTTTTACAAACAGTAATTGTATTGGTTGTAATAAGTGTATTTCATCTTGTCCGGTTATTACAGCTAATAGAGCAGTTGAGGATAATGGTGTCCAGAAAATCGAAGTGGACGGAGATAAGTGTGTTGCCTGCGGCGCATGCTTTGATTCTTGCGAGCATGATGCAAGGGAGTTCAGGGATGATACACAGGAGCTTATCGAGGACTTGAAAAAGGGTGAGAAGATTTCAATATTATGGGCTCCTGCATTTGCTGCCAATTATCCGCAGGAATATAAGCAGGTTCTGGGCGGATTAAAGAAGTTAGGCGCTAACCGAATTGTCAGTGTAAGCTTTGGCGCAGATATTACTACATGGGGATATATCAAGTACATAACTGAACATAATTTTACAGGAGGCATATCTCAGCCTTGTCCGGCAATTGTGAATTATATTGAACACTACATACCGGAGCTTATTCCAAGCCTGGTGCCTATACATTCGCCTATGATGTGCGGCGCGGTTTATATGAAGAAGTATATGAATATAACGGACAAGCTTGCATTTATTAGTCCTTGTATTGCTAAGAAGTCAGAGATTAGCGATCCTAATAATCATGGTTATGTAAGCTATAACGTAACATTTGATCATTTGATGAAGTATGTAAGGGAATATAACATAAAGGCTGAGCCGGAGCCGAATGAGATTGAGTATGGGTTGGGCTCCATTTATCCAATGCCGGGCGGATTAAAGGAGAATGTGTATTGGTTCTGCGGAGAAGATATATTTATCAGGCAGATTGAGGGAGAAAAACATGCGTATCATTTTCTTGAACGATATAAGGAGCGTGTGTTAAAGGGTAAGGAGCTGCCATTTATGGTGGATGCTTTGAACTGTTCGCAGGGCTGTATATATGGTACGGGAGTTGAAGAAGCTAAGACTCATAACGATGATATTTTATATGAGCTTCAAAAGATTAAGGAGAGCAGCAAGAAGCGTCAGCGCAGCAGCGCATGGGACCGCAGTTCTACGCCGGCAAAGCGGCTTAGAAACCTTAACAGACAGTTTGCGCATCTCAAAATCGAAGACTTCATGCGGGCGTATACTGATAAGTCTAAGGGTAATGAAGTTAAGCGTCCTAAGGAAGCAGAGATTAATGATATATTTGCTACAATGGATAAGAATTCCGAGAGAGAGAGAAATATTAACTGCAGCGCCTGCGGATATGCTACTTGTTCGGATATGGCGACAGCTATTTATAATGGATGCAATAATGAGAACAATTGTATCCACTATATTAAGGGACTGGCTGAGAAGGAGAAGGAAGAGCTTCAGGATATATCTAAAGGCATGGAGGAGAAGAATCAGGAGATTATTAAACATAATGAGTATATAGCCGGTATGGTAAGCAATGCTAATAAGGAGTTTGAGTCTTTAAGCAATTCTCTTAGCGAGATGGCGGAGGGCAATAACAGCAATGCCGAAGAAAGCAGCAATGTCAGTGAGGCAATGGGTGATGTTGTCAGCTTCTGCGAGACGATGCAGAATTCCTTTGTTAAGATTAATGAGCTTTTGATAAAGCTTGGCGAGAACAACCAGAGTATATTTGATGTGGCGGAGCAGACTAATCTGTTATCCTTAAACGCTTCCATTGAAGCGGCAAGAGCCGGAGAAGCAGGAAGGGGATTTGCAGTAGTTGCAGAGGAGATTAAAAAGCTCAGTGAATCAAGTAAAGCTACTTCTGATGACAGCGACCGCAATAAGAATGAGATTATGAACGCTATGGAGGAGCTTAATCAGGAGGCTGCAAAGCTGATGGAGGTTGTAGATGAGGTAAATGCAAGAATTTCCAATCTGGCGGCCAGTACAGAGGAGATTGCAGCATCGGCAATTACAGTCGGCAAGATTGCAGATACGTTAAAGGAACAGTTCCATAGCATAACTCATTAACAGGCAATAGTGCAATAGTGTAGAAAAAGGCTGAAAACGTTTTCAGCCTTTTTTGTTTTTTCTTGCTAAAAAATGGAAAAAAGTCGAAAAAAGCTTATTAACAGCCTGAAAACGATTTCAAAACTAGATGTATACACAATTCAATTATTTGGTATTATATAACCATAGAATAAACAAAGGAGTGTATAAAACTATGAAAAAAATGTTGAAAGCAGTAATGTCGTTAGTGTTAAGCGCTATGATTGTATTTACCATGGCGGGATGTGGGAATCAGGAGGCTTCCAAAGGAAAAGAGGAAGATGGCGGAAAGACAGCGGTAAGGGTTGCATATTTTCCAAATATAACTCATTCGCAGGCGTTAGTTATGAAGAATAAAAAGACGCTTGAGGATAAGTGGGGAGATAAATGTGATGTAAGCTGGACTTCATTTAATGCCGGCCCTGCTGAGATGGAAGCAATTTTTGCAGGAGAGATTGATTTGGGATATATCGGCCCCGTACCTGCGCTTAGCGCAAATGCAAAGTCAAACGGAGAGGTTAAAATTATTTCAAACAGTACGGATGCAGGAGCAGTATTGTTAAAGAGAAAAGATGCAGGAATTGAAACCGTAAAGGATTTAGCCGGTAAGAAGGTGGCAGTTCCGCAGCTTGGTAATACGCAGCATTTATGCCTTCTTAATATATTGGAGGAAAATGGTTTAAAGACAACTGACGAAGGCGGAGATGTTACTGTAAACGCCAGCGCTAATGCAGATATTTTAAATCTTATGGACAATGGAAGCGTAGATGCGGCAATTGTTCCGGAGCCTTGGGGAACAACAATTGAAAAGAACGGAAACGCAGAGATTTTGTTGGATTACAAAGAATTGTTCTTAGAAGGTAATTACCCTACTGCAGTTGTAGTTGTTCATCAGGATTTCTTAGATAAACATCCGGATTTAGTAAAGGAGTTTATCGAGGCTCACGAGGAGACAACCGACTATATTAACAGCAATCAGGATGAAGCAATGGGAATTGTAAATGCAGAGATTAAAGAGGCAACCGGTAAAGCTTTATCAGATGACATTATAAAGGGTGCATTTGAACGCATGACAATTTCAACAAAGCTTAACAAAGAAGCTATTATGAAGTTTGGTAACATTAGTAAAGATGAAGGATTTATAGATGCAGTACCGGAGGAAAGCGATGTATTTACAACTGAATTCAATTAATAAAGTATTTGATGATACCGACAAGGAGAGTCTCTCTGATATTTCCCTTGAGGTTAAGGAGGGGGAATTTATATGTATCGTAGGGCCTTCCGGATGCGGAAAGTCCACACTGTTGAATCTGGTGGCGGGATTGATTTCCCCCACCTCAGGAGAGATTACGTTAGAGGGGAATATAGTTAAGGAGCCTGGGGCGGACAGAGTTATGATGTTTCAGGAGGCAGCGCTTTATCCATGGCTTACCGTTAGAGAAAACGTGATGTTTGGACTAAGCGCAAAGGGCTGTTCAAGGGAGGAGCAAAAGGAGATAGCAAAGAAGTATTTGAAAATGGTGCAGCTATGGCATTACCGTAATTATCCGATTCATCAGATTTCCGGCGGTATGAAGCAGAGAACTGCGCTTGCGAGGGCGCTTGCTATGGACAGTAAGCTGCTTTTAATGGATGAACCGTTTTCTGCACTGGATAAGCAGACTATTAACGTTTTGCGCGAGGAGCTTGAAGCAATATGGGAGGAAACGAGAAAGACTATTCTTTATGTTACCCATAGTGTAGAGGAAGCTATTTATTTTGCGGACAGAGTCGTGGTTATGTCAGAGAATCCGGGAAGAATAAGGGAGATTATACCGATTACGTTAGAGCGTCCAAGAAGGGTGGAAAATGAAAGCTTTATGGCGCTTCGCCAGCAGATTTTGCAGAGTGTAAAGGCTGGAGTAAAGAAGAGCATGGAGGAGGAATTTGATGGGCCGGAAGGAGGAAATGAAGAGGATGAAGACTAAGAAAATAGCCGGAAGCATTGCTTTTGTGGTCGGACTTATAATAATCTGGCAACTGATTTATGTAATAGGGGCTGATTGGTTAAAGGTGGTTAAACCCTATGCAGTGCCTAATCCTTTGGGAGTCTGGAACAGTTTTATCGGGCTTATTGCAAATGGAACTATGCTTACAGCAGTAGGGCATAGTATGCTTAGGGCATTGATTGGTTTTATTATAGCGATTATCCTTGGAGTGATTCTTGGTATATTAATATTACATTTTCCTTATTTGTGTACTAATTTAAAACCTATGATATTAGGAATCCAAACTTTGCCAAGTATATGTTGGGTGCCATTTGCCATACTGTGGTTTGGTCTGGGCGAGAGCGCTATAATATTTGTGGTAGTTATGGGTTCTGCATTTAGTATTGCATTGGCAGTAGAAAGCGGAGTAAAAAGCGTTCCACCGATTTATATTAAGGCTGCAAAGACTATGGGAGTCGGAGCAGTTGGAATGTATAAAAAGGTCATTTTCCCAGCAGCTTTGCCATCATTTATCAGCGGGCTTAAACAGGGATGGTCTTTTGCATGGAGAGCGTTAATGTCAGGCGAGGTCATGAGCGCCACTGTAGGTCTTGGATATACGTTAATATTAGGGCGGGATTTGGCGGATATAAATCAGGTTATGACAGTCATGCTTGTAATTATTGCGTTAGGTATTATAATAGATAAAGGGTTCTTTTCGGTGATTGAAAACAGAATTTTGCGCAAACGGGGATTGTTGCAATAAACATGTTATAAGTGTAAAATAGAATCAGTACAGCATTGAATTTATCATTTGCTGTACTGATTTTTCTTTTGTTTACGAATTGGAGGAGGAAAAGGGAAATGTCGCTAAAAAAAATTTCAGAGCTTACAGGCTGTTCTGTTGCTACGGTATCCAGAGTGCTGAACAATCCCGATTATCACTGTCAGGAGGAGGGGCTAAGCGAGAGGATTCTTGAGACTGCCAGAGAGTTAAATTATGTTCCTAATTCGAGCGCCAGACAGCTCAAAATGGGTGAAGACGCGCGAAAAGGTTTTGACGTCGATGTTTTGCTGGCGCGTTTTAATTCACTTGGGGAGGATGCATTTTTTGAAGAAGTATACAGATATTTGGAAGTGGAGCTTTTAAAGCAGCAGTGCAGGCTGAGAAAGATTTTAAATGTACCTGATATAACTCTTTTGGAGGAAGGAAAGATATTCACGCGCTCACAGGGTATTGTGATTTTGGGGAAATGCCCGTCAGGGCTTGTGAATACATTGCACAGAAAATATAAAGCTGTGGTCGCTATTGACAGAAATCCTACGGAGCATACTATTGACGAGGTAGTATGCGATGGAGTTAAGGCGGCAAAAATGGTGCTGGAATATTTGCATGAGCTGGGACACAGAAGGATTGCATATATTGGGGATTGTAATATGGAGGCGCGCTATATCGGTTATTATGAGAGCCTGTTAAACTATAAACTGCCGCTTCAATATGAATATGTAGTTTCTACCGGACAGACGCAGGAGGAGGGCTATAAGGCTTACGATATATTGGAGGGGCTTGCTACCCCGCCTACCGCTGTATTTTGCGCAAATGATGTTACAGCGCTGGGGTTTATCACTGCCATGAAGGAGCGCAATAAGCATAGAAAGAAAAATGCATATCGTCCCGCAGTAGCATCTATTGATGATATTGAGATGGCGGCGAAGTTTTCTCCTATGCTGACAACCGTACACATTCCCAAGGCAGATTTAGTTCATGTTGCGGTATGGATGATTAAGGACAGGCTTAACGGAGGGCATAGCGAATATTTGAAAACAGAGCTACCCTGCCATTTAATGATTCGCGAATCCTCCGGCGTGCACGTTTTATAATTTAAAATAATTGGTTTGAGGGGATTATGCCGCTAAAGAAGAATGGTAAATTATTAAAAGAATGAAGTGTTTTAAGATAAAAAATGTGAAAGAAACAAATATGTTAGAATTCGTAAATTATTGTATGGCTCAAATATCTGATGTAAAGTAATACTTGCTCTAAATGAGGTGAAGGTATGGAATTATGCGTTGCTATATGTGATGATGAGCAAATTATCACAGATGATTTAAAATTACGATTATTGGAATATAAGCCGGATTTTCAAATTGATGTTTTTCATTCCGGTAAAAATTTATTGGAAAATCCAAACAAATATGACATAATATTTTTGGATATTGAAATGCCGGAAATGAGTGGAATGGAGGTTGCAACTGAATTAAGAAATGCAAATTATAACGGGCATTTGATTTTTTTAACAAGTCATACGGAATTTATGCCGGATGCATTTAAAGTTAAAGCCTTCCGTTTTTTAAGAAAACCAATAAATAATGAAGATTTTCAAGAAACCATTAAAGAAGCTGAGAAGGAAATAATAAATAATAAAAAATTGATAGTTTATTCAACTGACGGAATAAAGTTAATTAACTTGAATGATTTGATATGTTTTGAAACAATTAAATATAACACATATTTATATACTAAAGACGGAAGTATAGAAACAAGAAAGTCCATGCGGGAATGGATGGAAATATTAGGAACAGAGCATTTTATACAGGTACATAAATCCTTTGGTATAGCCTTGCGCTATATTGATACAATTGGGGCGGACTATATTATCATGCGTTATACAGAAATGAAAGTTCCTGTTTCAAGGCGAAAAATCGGAAATGTCAAGAAAGCTTTTTTTGAATATATAAAAAAATATGCATTGTTTACATAAATAGAACTGATATGTTAAGTGTATGGATATATATCAGAAAATGAATCGAAAATAACTACTTAACCATTCATACCATTAGGATTGAATATAAAACAAAACACATCGGAGATGACAAATTTAAAAAACTGAGATGGGAGAAATATAAAATGAATGAAATACATTTAATTGCTATCAACTTTACAGTTGAATTTGTAAAACTTTTTTTGGTGACTGTAGTTTTTTTTGGGAATAAAACAGCATAAAAATATTTACCCATCTTTCATTATTACAATGCTTGCACTTATATTTGTGAGTGTTGTTTTTAGAATATCTGATTATGAATTAAGTTTTATATATGGTGTTCTACCAATTATTCTATTGATTGCAAATGCTTGTGAGAAAAAGAAAAGCGGTGTTATTATCCTCTCTTATATAGGAATAAGCATAATTGATATGATTTTTTCAATAGTATTTATAATAATATTTCATTTAAATGTACAAAGAATATTTGAAGAATGGCTATTAGATGTCGGAATAAATTCTTTTTCACTAATTATAATAATTGTGATAAGTTTGATTTTGTGTAAGAAAAAGGCGAATGTCAATATTATAGCAGCAAAAAAATATATTTCAGTTTATATAATAGGTGGAATATCGTTAGCTCTGTATTTAACCTCCATACAGTTTATATGTATGGGAGAAAGTATTTCTACATATAAATCGGGTTTGGTTGCTGGCTTTAGCCTAAGCAGTTTAGTTTTAATTATTTTATGTGTTTTGCTAATATTAAACAGTAATGAAAACGAGAATTTAAAGAGAATAGACGCTATTAATCGTGATTTGCTCGAAATGCAGAAAGAATATTATATGATGTTATTAGAAAAAGAGGATGAAACCAAGGCGTTTCGTCATGATATTAGAAAACATATATTTTGTCTAAATAAGTTATATACACAGAAAAATTATGATGATTTGGGTAAATATTTATTTGATTTAGAAGAAACGGTTGAAGAACTTTCGCCGGTTATTCAAACAGGAAACAATCTAATAACTACTGTGGTAAATGATATTTTGAAAAAGCATAGTACTACTTATATAAATTGGATTGGAATGATTCCGGATACGTTAAATGTATCCTCTTTCGACTTGTGTACGATTTTTTACAATCTATTATCAAATGCAGCGGAAGCGGCAGAAAACAGTAAAGAAAAAGTAATAGATGTAAAAGTAAAATTTATGGAGACGTCTATGATGGTAATAATATCTAACAGCTACTCTGGCGCAATATTACAGGACGATGAAAATCTGTTTTCAACAAAACTTGGACACGAACATGGATACGGAATAAAAAATGTTAAAAAATGCATAGAAAAAATCGGAGGAACGTTTTCAATAAATTATACAGAAGAATATTTTACTGCTGAATTCATTATATTACATGCCATATAATTTTGGCATGTGACAAGCGGTAGGAAATTCAATATGAACGGTATTGAAACTGTTGTTTGACTTGATAAAATAATAATGGATACGGAAATTTAAAGGTTTTCTGTATCTATTATTATTTTTTTTGTGTAGGGGGAGGTGTTATATATGCGCTGTCATTACAAATAAAAACAGTTTGTTTAACCGAGGCATCAAAGCGGACATTTATTGGTGCTTGTCATATAGTGTAAAGAAACAGTAATGATTATGATTGGAGGGAATGTTTATGCATATAATGAATACTACACAGACGATAATTGCGTTATTTATTCTTTGTTTAATAATTGCATTTGCAATTGTATTTAGAACCTTTCTTCTTCCCAAATTGCCTGCCAAGATAGTAAAAATAATACAGGTAGTTGCAATATGTTGTGTGGCTGTAGCCTTTCTGGTTACTGGATATACGGTTTTTTGGGGATAAAAATGAAACTGTTAGCGATGGAATGAACACCTCTAGGCAATGGCAAGTTGAATAGTTAAAC
>CANQSN010000061.1 GCA_947626505.1 uncultured Lachnospiraceae bacterium | reverse complement strand
ACAGTTACCATGCTTGAAGATTGTACCATGACTAATCAGGTAACATTTGATAATAAGTCTGTGGAGATAAAGACAGATGGGAAAGGTTTGACTTTGACAGACGGACGCCCAAGCGCTACTGTAAGCCTTATAACAATAGGCGATTCTGCAAGTCTTACATTAAGCGGCAATTTGACTATAGACGGTGGTTCAAGCTCTTCTGTAAAGAGAAGAAATAAAAGCATGATTACGGTCGGCAATACTGTAGGCAAAGGCAGCTTGGTAATTAAAGATAATGTAACAATCAGTAATTACTATTCTACTGCAGAGGGCGGCGCATTGACAGTCAACGGTACATTTACCATGGAGGGAGGAACCATTTCAAACAATGTGTCAGAGAAGCAGGGCGGGGCTGTTTGCGTAAACGGTACTGCCATTATGAAAAATGGAACTATTTCCAGCAACAAGTCGGGAACTATGGGAGGCGGCGTATGTATAAGCAGCCAAGCTTCCTTTACTATGGAGGGCGGTAAGATTACCGACAATACTTCAGGCACAAAGGACTCAAAGTTAAAGTACGGAGCGGGAATATATGCCGCAGGAAAGTATATTGTAAAGAGCGGTTTAATTAATGTTTCAGAAAATGACGGTGATGATGTCTATCTTATAAAAAACAATAAGATTACATACGAGAGTAAGCTTAACAGCGGCTCTGTTATAAGCGTTGCGCTGGCGGATGCAGCGCAGGAATGTTTTACGGAGAATTTCGGCACATATTACCAAAGTCTTTCAAGCATAGATGAAAAGACAACTAATGTAAAAAGCAGCAATTCTAAATATACGCTGGCTCAGAACAAGGATGGAGAATTATATATTGGATATAAGGTAACGTTTAAGTTATCCGATGGCGGCAGCGACTATTTTGAAGGCGAAAACGCGCAAAAAAGAGAGAAGACTTATATATTGCATGAGAAGTCTCATCCTGAGCTGCCAAATGTAATATACGATAAGAAGGCGGTTGATTATTGGGAATTAGCAGATGGCTCTGAATTAGCAGAGTCGGATGTGATTACAGAGGATGTGACAGCAACGGTTAAGTGGATTGAAGCTTCTGTATGTCATATTGACAAAATATATTATAAATCAGTTGACTTGGCAGTAAAAAGCGCCAATAAGACGCCTGAAAAGGATACGATTCTTATATGCGACGACTCTGTAACTGCAAATACGATTAACGTTACTTCCGATATTGAAATAAAGAGTGAGAGTGATAGGCGTCACTTAGCAAAGTCTGACAAGGGGCCGCTGTTGATGATTAAGGTAACAGGCGGCGGCAAGCTTACACTTGAGAATGTAGAGTTCAATGGTTTTAAGCTGTCGAACAGTTTACTGAGCGTAGAGGACGGAGGAGCTGCCACTATTGGGAAAGGAGTTTTATTTACAAATAACCAAAATGCAATAAGGGATTATAAGGATAATGAACGTCCGGGCACTATATATGTCGGCAAAAAGGGAACCGTCAACATGAACGATGGAAGTATCAGCGATAACAGCGCTATTATTGGAGGCGGAGTGTATATCGATTCTGAAGGAACCTTTGTTATGCATGGCGGCAGTATTACGAAGAACAAGCTGACTGCTAATCTCCTTAATGGCGCGGGCGTATATCTGGCAAAGGGAGGTTCTATGTCAGTGTCCGGCTCTGCTAAGGTAAATGAAAATATGATGGCGGACGGAGTAACACAGAACATATATTATATTGTAGATTCCAACGCAGATGCGCTTATTCATATGGATGGAGTTTTAAGCAGCGACGCCAGTATTGGCGTAACGCCATCCTCCGCGCCTACGGGAATTGATCATCCTCTATGGGTTACTGTTGCGGACGATAAGGGCAAAAGCTTAGAGCAATATAAAGACAATACAATATTTTCCGATAATCCGAGGTATGAGACAATTGTTGACGATATTCAAAGGAAGATTCGTTTAAGAAAAGGGCATACGGTCACGTTTGATGTGGGTGAAGGAAAGTTTAAGGACAGCGAGGTTTCTACCAAAGTTGACGTGGTGGATGGCAAAACCATTAGGGAAACGACGGGTAAGGATTTGCCGAAAGCTGAAAAAGAAGGGAAGATGTTTGACGGATGGTATGATGACACAGACACAAAGATTTATGATAATACTCCAATTACTAAAAGCATGACATTAAAAGCGCTATATACAGATGGAGTGTGCGAGAAGCCGGAGGCCGCCGCTTCATCAGAGGGAAAAATTGAAGATACCCTTGAGGGTACAGTATGTTATGGAGAGTCTGCCAAAATAACATTGTCAAGTAAAACAGAAGGCTGCGAGATTTATTATACATTAGATGATGAGAATATAGCAGATGCAATAAAGAATAAGAAGGCGATTAAGTATGACGCTCCGATTGAGCTTAAAGAGGATACTACCATATATGCGGTTGCTGTGAAGTATGGATATAGCACAAGCGAGGTTTTAGAGGTAAGCTATACAATATGTAATGTAACAGATATAACATGGCAGGATAAACCGGATACAGTATTTAGAGGCTATGAGGCGCAATTTTCTGCTGTTGTTGAAACAGGCAATGATTCTACTCCAAAAACAGTGAAATGGGAATTGGTAAATGGAGAATATGCTGTTGACACTTCAATTTCCTCTGACGGAAAGCTCACAGTTTCTCCTAAGGAGCCATCAGAAAATATTACTGTAAGGGCGTCGTCACAGGATCCTGATAAATATATAGAAATAACGGTGCCTGTAAAGAATCAGTATGTTGTAAAATACGACAAGAACGCGCCGACAGGCTCGCAGGTAACAGGTATAGTAGAAGATAAGAAAAGCCCTTATTTAGAAGGCTCTGAAGTTACAGTATTTGCAAATGGCAGCCTTACAGATGAAAGCAACCAAGGCTTTAACTGTTCGGGCTATGCTTTTAAATCATGGAATACAAAGCAGGATGGTTCGGGCGAGTCTTATAAGGGCGGCGAGACCTTCGAGATTAAAGAGAATGTAACGCTTTATGCACAGTGGGAGGTAGTGGTTGTTGTAAATAAAATTACCATTACGCCAAAGTCGGCAAATATATATCAGGGAGAAGATTATACATTTACAGCGCAGGTATCGGGAAAGGGTAATTTGAGCGGAGAAGTAGTCTGGGGTATTGAAGGCCAGAGTATGGAGGGAACGCAGATTAACGAGGAAGGTGTGCTGCACGTGGATATAGACGAGACGTCTGATGTGCTGACTATATCCGCAACCTCTAAGGACGATCCTTCTAAGTGGGCAAAGATTACTGTCAACATTAAAGAGTTGGTGCGCTATGATTTAACATACGCAGCAATGGGAGGCGTTGGAGATATGTCGGCGGAGAATAAGTCTTATATCTCCGGAACTGCCATTACAGTGGCAGAATGTGCATATACCAGAGACGGATATGATTTTGTGTCATGGAATACAGCTTCCAACGGTAATGGCAACGAGCTGTATCCGGGCGACAGCTATGTTATTTCACAGAATGTAGTTATGTATGCACAGTGGAAAAGAACTTCTACAGCTTCGGGCGACGCATCAGGAGAGGCGGTTGTTGAGAATACCGAAAGGGTTAAGACAGATAAGGAGATAGCGGAGGAAACTATTGCGCTTATAGATGCTATCGGGGATGTTACAAAGGATTCGCTTCCGGCTATTCAGGCGGCAAGGGAGTCTTATGATGCACTGACGGATGCGCAGAAGGCTTTAGTCGGTGAAACAGAGTATAATAAGCTTACTATCCGCGAGAGTATGTATAAGGAATTGTTTGCCGGAGGCACAAAAAAGCCGGTAGTGGTTGAGAAACCTAAGGTCGGCGATAAAAGTGTGGTTATCAATAATGTAAAGCAGCCATTGAAGCTTGGCGCTGAGTTTGTATATGGCAGATATCTGTATAGGGTTACTAAGTCGGCTCTTAAGGGAGGAACAGTAACGCTTGTACAGCCTGTGAAGCGTTCTATTAAAAGCAGCGTCATTGCTAAGAAGGTAACGTATGGAGACGTTACTTATAAGGTTACTGCCATATCGCCTAAGGCGTTTAAAAATTGCAAAAATCTTACAAAGGTTAAGATTACAAAAAATATAACGAGCATTGGCAAGCAGGCGTTTAGTGGAGCTAAAAACCTGAAGGCGGTTAATGTTAAATCGCGCAAGATTAACAGCATTGGCAAGCAGGCGTTTAGTAAGATTGCTAAAAATGCATATATAAAGATGCCGGATAAGAAATACAGGCAGTATGAGAAGCTTCTTAAAAAGGTAAAACTCAATAAAAACATAAGGTTAAAGACATATTAAGAATAGTATTATTATAAAAAATAACTCACATTGTGGGTTATTTTTTATTGTACAAAGGTTTACAAATTCCTGTCTTGTTATTATAATGTATTAGGTGCGGGTAGAAAAACCCGCCATGACAACTGTTAATCATTAACATTAGGAGGACTAGGCTATGGATAAGATTAAAATGACAACCCCTTTGGTGGAGATGGACGGAGACGAGATGACAAGAATTCTCTGGAAAATGATAAAAGATGAACTTCTTCTGCCATTTATTGATTTGAAGACAGAATACTATGATTTGGGATTGGAATACCGTAATGAAACAAACGATCAGGTTACGGTTGATTCTGCCAATGCAACTAAGAAATACGGTGTGGCAGTTAAATGCGCCACTATCACTCCAAACGCTGCCAGAATGACAGAATATAACTTAAAAGAGATGTGGAAGAGCCCTAACGGTACTATACGTGCAATGCTTGATGGCACTGTATTTCGGGCGCCTATTGTAGTAAAAGGGATTGAACCCTGTGTAAAAAATTGGGAGAAACCTATTACGCTTGCTCGACACGCCTATGGCGATGTATATAAAAATGCAGAAATGAAGATTCCTTCTGCCGGTAAGGCGGAGCTTGTATTTACTGCGGAGGATGGCACAGAGACGAGAGAGCTTATACATAACTTTACTTCTCCGGGAATTATTCAGGGTATTCACAATACGGAGGAATCAATTACGAGCTTTGCAAGGGCGTGCTTTAATTATGCGCTGGATACAAAACAGGATATTTGGTTTGCAACCAAGGATACTATTTCTAAAAAGTATGACCATACATTTAAGGATATTATGCAGGATATATATGATAAAGAATATGACGAGAAGTTTAAGGAAGCGGGTATCGAGTATTTCTATACTCTGATTGATGATGCAGTGGCAAGGGTAATGAAAGCGAAAGGCGGATTTATCTGGGCTTGTAAGAATTATGACGGAGATGTTATGAGCGATATGGTGAGTTCGGCATTTGGCTCTCTTGCCATGATGACTTCAGTATTGGTATCGCCTGATGGCAATTATGAGTACGAGGCAGCGCATGGTACAGTTATGCGGCATTATTACAAGTATTTGGCGGGAGAGGAGACTTCTACTAACTCTGTTGCTACGATATTTGCATGGACAGGCGCGCTGAGAAAGAGGGGAGAGCTTGATAAGCTGCCTGAACTTATGGCGTTTGCAGATAAGCTTGAGGCGGCGACAGTTAAGACTATAGAGGATGGAAAGATGACAAAGGATTTGGCTCTTATCACATCTCTTAAGGATGTGACTGTGCTGAACAGCGAAGACTTTATTAAAGCGGTTAGAGATACACTGGAGGCGTCGCTGTAGTTTTAAGTTTAAGCTTTAGAACACCCCTGTGTTATGCACAGGGGTATTTAGCATACAGGCGTAAAGGAGGGAGAGGGTGCTTAATCAGGCGGAATATTTTGCAAATGTTGAGGATTCCTATGTGCAGCTAAAGAGGGTAAGACATGACATGAAAAATCATTTGCAGATTTTGCTGGCGTTATTAGAGCAGGAGTCTTTTGATGATGCAATAAGGTATGTAAGGGATATAAAAGAAGTGTGGAAGCAGGCGGGGGCTGCGAAGCAGGAAAAGTATCCTCTTGTGGCAGAGATTTTAGAGGAGAAGTGGGAACAGGCAAGGAGCAGGGGAGTAAGTCTTAGGATGGAGGTTCAGGAGATAACCATGGACATTAATGAGCTGCCCTGTTTTTTTATTGTTTTAAATGGACTGATTGACGTTATGCTAGAGGTCAACGAATTATTATTTCATTCTACAGTTGCAGAATGCAGGCTGTGTGAAATATCGGGACATGAATTGGTGTATGAGGTGTTTCTTCCATGTAAATACAGCAGTCTGCTTGCGCCCTCTGCGGCTTTGGAGAATGTAAAGCTTGCAGTTTCCAAGCTTAAAGGGGAATTTTCGTCAGTTCAGACGGATGAGGGCATTTACTGGAAAACAAATATGGCATTTTAGGCTTTAAAAATACCATTTTTTTTAACAGAATTTAAAACTATGATATACTTGATATATAGAATTTATATACAAGTTGGAGATGAGAGACTTATGATTCGCATGGCAGTCTGTGATGATGAGAAGGAAGGACTTCAGTGGATAACAAATATTATTAGTAAATGGCAGAGCTTGACAGGTGAAAAGCTTAGCGTTGATACGTTTTCTAAAGGCGGAGAGCTGCTTAAGGCGCTGAAAAACGACAGCGTAATTTATGATATGATATTGCTTGATATTCGTTTGGGAAATATGGATGGAGTTGAAATTGCCAGGCAGATTAGAAGTATAAATGAGCAGGTGCTGGTTTTATTTGTGACTAATTATATGGATCAGATTTTTGAAGCCTTTAAGGTAAATGCTTTTCGCTATATTATGAAAGAGCGTTTAGAGCTTGAATTTAATGAAGTTATGGAGGATGTGAAACAGGAGCTTTCTAAGCGTGAGCAGTATTTTACATATTGTGTTAAGGGTAAGATTATAAAACTTTATTACCATGAGATTATTTATTTTGAAAGCAAGCTTAAGTATGTAGAGATTCATTTACAAAATGAAACTATATGCTTTAGAGGTAAGCTTAACGAGGTTATGGAGGAACTTAATAAGGGGGCGTTTGTGCGGTGTCATCAGAGTTTTTTAGTGAATGTGGAGCAGATTAAGGGAATTGAGAATAATCGGCTGCTTCTTAACACAGGGGAGGCGCTTCCCATTAGCAACAGCCGGAAAAGTGAAGTGGAGCAGGCTTTTTTATGGTCATTGAAGTAATAATATATTAGATGATAAAGGGTGCATTTAATAAAGAAAACGTCAGATTTCTGTCAGTAGAGTCTGGCGTTATTTTATATTATTTTGTTGAAATGGGATAGTATATGGTATATTATGGAAAAGAAATTGAAAATAAGAAAGGGGTATGAATATGAGAAAAATAAAACAATCACGCAGGCTGATTGCCCTTGCATTGTCTGTAATTATGGTATGGGAAATGTTTCCAATAAGTACATATGCACAAAACAGCAGGGTAATAAGCGATTCAACACAGCAGGAAGCAGACGCGGGGCAGTGTTCATTTGAGAGCCATGGATGCAGTATTACATACATACAGAACCAGGCATGGAACAATTATGTTAGTGCAGAGGTTGTTATCCACAATCACACACAGTATGATAAAAGTCTGTGGTCACTGCAAATGGACTATGACGGAGTCATTGACAATGTCTGGAATGCAGATATTAAGGAACTTACCGGGGAAAATAATGTATCCGGTTACCGATATCAGGTTGACTGCAAACCATATAATACAACAATTCCCGCTGGCGGCAGTGTGACATTTGGATTTCTTGCTTATGGTGAAACGGGCGTGCCATCAATGCCATCAGAAATTTTTTATGACACTACTGTTACCGGGGCAGATAAGGAGGAGAGCACAGAGGAGGAGACAACGGAAGCAGGAGCGATAGACGGGCGTGAATACGAGATTCCCGGAGAGTGGAAGGGACTTAATTACACCCTGTTTACCGGAAGTAAGGGACAGCAGTCATTATATGTAAATGAAGCCATGATGAAAGGCTCCGTGCATGCCAACGGAGACTTCTTTTTCCAGGGAACCAGACTGGGACTGGAAGGAACCCTGGAATCTGCAGGCAGCATAACCTTAAGGACAGCAGATGGGAAAGACACCCAGACAGTTTGTTCCAGAGTAGAAGATGCAGAAGAGATTGATATGCCGGACCTGATTCCGGAGTTAGATAAAGCACTGGAGGATACTGCAAGGTGTTATGAGGGAAACCAGGTATTCAACAGTGATGCGGTAACACTTAATGAGCCTGTTAAGGTAAACGGTTCTGCCATGTTTCAGTCAACATCCTTTGAAGGGCATGGAGTTATATGCGCCGGGGAAGATGTGACATTCCAGTGTGGTTCGGTTGTGACAGACAAGGATGCAGGAATGTTTGTTGTTTCCAGGCAGGGAGACATTACGGTTAACGGTTCAACGGTTACAATGAATTCTGTTTTATATGCACCAAACGGAACAGTAAACATTAACACTGGGGAGTTTCACCTGAAGGGAAGAATCATAGCAAGGTCAGTGAACATCAATGGCACCCTGATTGAGATTAATGCAGACAACCATGATTATGATGTACTGTATGAGCTTGGGATTATTCAGGAAAAGGAGAAGGAAGAAGCAACAACAGAGGAATCAGCAACGGAAGAGCCGACAACGGAAGAGCCCACAACGGAAGAGCCGACAACAGAAGAGCCAACAACGGAAGAGCCCACAACGGAAGAGCCAACGACAGAAGAGCCGACAACAGAAGCACCGACAACAGAAGAGCCAACAACGGAAGAGCCAACAACAGAAGCACCAAGTGAACTGGCCGGGATGATACAAAGGCATGGCTCCAGCATTACTGTCAAAAATGGACACGCTTACATGGTATCAGATGATGTGTTACGCTGGAAACAGGCAGAGCAGGTCTGTTATGACATGGGAGGATACCTGGCAGTAATAGACGATGGTGAGGAAAATGAATATATAAAAGACCTGATTAACAGCAGTGGAAAGGGCGACTATACAGCCATCGGATATACGGATGAGGAAAATGAAGGACGTTTCAGATGGGTAAACGGTTCTGATTCCACTTACACAAACTGGAACAAAGGCGAGCCTAATGACGGACTTAATATTTATCCATCACAGAATTATGCATATATGTATGAAAACGGAACATGGGATGACGGGGACGGGACAGACCCCCATGTGTATGTATGTGAATGGGACAACTTTGAATCTGCAGATGAGTGGGGGGAAGCCTACCCCACATTTGGAATACGTTTTAAAAAACCGGCCTTCTCTGTGGGAGAAGAAGTCATTGCCAACACAACCCTGAAACCGGAATGGAATGCGGCAGTCCTGCTGGATGGAAGTGAAATAAAAGCAGACATTATAAATGGAACATTTACACTGCCGGGACTGGAACCGGGAAAGCATGTACTAAGTGTGACCGCATACAATGACAAAGATAACTCATTTACAAGAGAAGCAGAAATTTATGTGTATGAAAAAGCCCCGTCAGTACATACATGGTTTGACAGGAAAATGTATTTTTATGGGGATAACCCGGAGCTATTTTTAGAGGATGGTTACACCATTACAAAATGCACACTGGATGGAGCAGGGGATGCTGCCCTTTATACAAAATCAGAAGACAGCAGAAGTGTCACCTTCCACTCCCCTGAGGCAGGGCTGCATGTCATTACACTTGGAGTGAAACAGAAAGAAAAGGAAGAAGAGATTATTCTTAATATATACATGTATATTAATGACCTGCTGTTCTTTAAAAATGAAGGAGAAGAGCCAGGAGAGGAAGAAAAAGGGGAAGCACTGTCACTATGGGTTTCATCCCACAGCGCAAGTGTAGGAAGCAGCATACAGATAAAAATCACCCCGGCCGGAACCATCCAACAAAAGAAAGTAAAGCTGTTTGTAAATGGAAGCCTCCTCTGTGAAGGAAGGTATGAGGCCTCATATACCGGTACCGATGCAGGGACAGTTGTAATCCGCGCAGTATACCAAAAGGAAGATGGTACCGCAGTGGAAGCAGAAACAGAGTGCAGCTTCTATTATCCTGAGGACAGCATACCGCCGGTGGCACAACTGAAGGAGGAAACATTTAAAGACATTATCACAGTTCCAACGGATGTTACAGGTTCAGCCTATGATGAGACGGAGCTTGATTATTATACACTGGAATACCGCCTGCTGGGAGAAGGAGAATACCATCTTCTTAATAAGAGCAGCAGTGAATGTAAGGACAGTGTACTGGGACATATTGACCCGACGGTCATGATGAATGGAGTATACGAGCTTAAGCTTACAGCAAAGGACTGCGGCAGGCATGAAAGCATTTCAGTGCAGCGCTTTATAGTAGAAGGTAAACTAAAGCTCGGGACAATGAATGTTGGCTTTACAGATTTAGAAGAAAATGTTTCCGGTGTAGGCTTAAGTGTATCCAGAAATTACAGCAGCCTTAATAAAAACAGTAGTGACTTTGGTTATGGCTGGACCATGGGGCTTGGTGGAATCAAGCTCTATAAAACCAATGATTTCTCTGAAGGCTGGGTGATGAGCAAAAGCGGAAGTGTATTTACAACAAAATATACATTCAGGGAAAGCATGCGACACGATATTGTCATTCGATATGAAGATGGTACCAGTGATCGTTTTAAAGTAGACTTAGAACCGGAAGCTCAAGCCTATGTGCCTATTTATACCACGAAAATAAATTTTGTATGCACAACCAATAAAAAAAGAAAATTAACGATTGATGGCGATAACCTTGCCATTACCAGCCAGTGCCTTGGAGAAAATATGCTTTTCGGTGACGATGAAGACTGTATGTTTGAACCAGAGAACTTTATTCTTACTATGGAAGATGGAACCAAGGTTTATCTAAATGTAGATACCGGTGTTAAGAAAATAAAAGACACGAACCAAAATGAAGTAACAGTAACAAAGAAAGGCTATGAGCATTCTGGTGGTAAAGGTGTAACCTTTGAAAGAGATAAAGAAAACCGAATCACCAGGATTACAGATACCAGTGGAAATGTGCTAAAATATACTTATGACAAGGCAGGTGACTTGGCATCATATACGGATTGTGCAGGCAACACCGTAACCTATGAATATGATGATAAGCATAACTTAATTGCAATCAACGACCCAAATGGAATTGCAGTCGCAAGAAATGAGTATGATGAAAGCGGACGATTAGTAGCGGTGATTGATGCAAATGGGAACCGCACAAAATATGATTATGATTTAAATGCCGACATTCAGGTAATGACAGACGCATTAGGTGCAGCTACAACCTATGAATACGACAGCAAAGGAAACATCCTAAGCAGTAAGGACGCACTTGGCAATGTAACAAGCTATAGCTATGATGAAGCTGGCAACAAGACCTCTGTAACGGATGCCAATGGAAACACAACTGCATATGAATATGATTCTATGGGAAATGTAAGTAAGGTAACCTATCCGGACGGAACAGAAGGCGTAAGCACTTATAATTCATCGAACCTTATTACCAGTGCCAGCACACTAAATCAAAAGATTTTTTCTATTGCCTATGATGGCAATGATAATGTCTCCTCCGTAGAAGATGCTATGGGTAACGAAACAGGCTATGCGTATACATCAAAAGGTAATCTAAAGAGTATGACAGATTCCATTGGAGTATACCAGAAGCTCACCTATGACAGTGATGGCAATGTAAAAACCATGACAAACGGTAATGGAACCAAAGCATCAATGACCTATGATAAAAATGGCAATGTATTAAGCGCCACTGTAACAGAAGCAGAAGAAAATGGCGGAACGACATACACAAGAACCTTTACTTATGATGAAAAAGGCAATCAGACAAGCGCTGTAGACCCGGAGGGCAATATTACCGCTTATGAGTATGACGTGAATGGGAAATTAACTGCTGAAACAGACAGTGAAGGACACCGCACTACCTATGCTTATGATGACGCAGGTAACCAGACAGGGATTCATTATAGCGATGGAACCAGTGAAAGCTTTACCTATGATGCCTGCGGTAATAACATAACCGCAACCGGCAGGGATGGCCGAACGGTAACTATGGAGTATGATAAATTATCCCGTATGACTTCACTTACAGATGCCAATGGAAATAAAACAACTTATACCTATGATGCAGTTGGTAACGTATTAAAAGAAACAAATGCCAATGGTGCCACGACAACTTATGAATATGACAGCAGAAACCGTAATACCAGAGTAGTGGATGCGTATAAAAATGGCACTTCCTACACTTATACAGAGAATAGTCAGATTAAGACGGTTCGTAACAGTCTTGGAGAAGAAACCATCTATGACTATGATGCCAACGGGAACTGTGTAAAGACAACCTATCCGGATGGTAATTCTGTATCTGCTGTCTATGATGCACGTGGAAGAAGAACATCACAGACCGATGCTAATGGCAATGTAACAAAATATACTTATGATGGCGCAGACCAGTTAACCTCAGTTACGGACGCACTCGGCAATAAAACGCAGTATACCTACGATACAACCGGAAGTGTAACTAAGGTAGAAGATGCCAATGGTAACATTACAAGATACAGTTATGACGGTAATGGAAATCTTGAAAAAATGACCAATGCCTTAGGGCAGAGTATGACCTTCAGCTATGACAGCCTTGGAAATATTACAAAGCAGGTCAGCTATGGCGGAACCGTCACAAAGAACAGCTATGACAA
>CANQSN010000060.1 GCA_947626505.1 uncultured Lachnospiraceae bacterium | reverse complement strand
TACCGGATACGACAGGAGCAGGCAGGAAAAGATTGCCAGCAGGGGCAGACGCACAACAGCGCTTATTGTTGCCGGTTATGTTTTATTTGCTGTATTGCTGTATGTGACGCTTTCCAACTTTTTGCCGGATTCACTCTCGGTTAAAAATTATGCAAACAACGCCGAAAAGCACAATGACAAACAATTAGAGAGCGGGCAGAAGGAGGATTCTGTTTTTGATAGTTATCGTGAACCTATTGGTTTCCCGATAGAGGAGGCGACTACAGAGCGACCGTCTTATATTGAGGAGGATGGCAGTTATAAGGTGGATAAAAAGGAGGAGGTTACGGAGCTGGTTAATAGCGGCGAACTGGAAAGCCTTACGGAATTAGAAGTATATGGCAGCGACATTTCCGATTTTTCTTTTCTTAAGGAATGTCCTAATATGGAGAAGCTGTCAATTTCCTATACAGATATAAAAAGCTACAGCTTCCTTAAATGTATGCCAAAGCTCAAATCACTGTACAGTGTTGGTAATGATAAGGCGTATGACGCTGAAAAATTAGAGGCTGCAGCCGGTCTTACAAGCCTGTATCTTGACTGCAGCGGACTTAACGGTATGCCGAAACTTTCCAAATTCGCAAAGCTTAAGACCTTGGTTTTACAGCATCCTGACGAGCTGACAGGCATTACATCTTTAACTGAGCTTGAAAATCTGGGGTTACTGCTTGGGGTATGCGAGCTGCCGGATATGAGAGCATTTTCTAACCTAAAAGTCCTTGATATAAGCAAATGCAGGAATCTTAAAGGGTTAAATGGCATAGACAGTTTAAATAATCTTAAAGAGCTTTACATGGCAAATGGGGAATATTATTTTGACGTCACGCAGATATTTTCGATGGAGAATCTTAACGTACTTGATATATCAGGTTCTACGCTTGTCTGCGACTTAGATAAGATTACAGGGCTTAAAGGGCTCAAGTCGCTTGATTTGTCCGGAGTAAACGTTGTGAAAAATGTTAAACAGTATTCGGACGGTTTTTTTAGCGCTATTGATTATGACAAAGTGATTATAAATTCACATTTGAGCGCGATAGGCTCGCTCAACAGCTTAGAAAAGCTTACAATTCAGAATAATAAGATTGAATCTCTTGAATTTGTAAAAGGGCTTTCAAATCTTAAGGAGCTGGATATATCTAAAAATTATGTGGAGAATTATAAACCGTTGTCCGACCTTAAAAAACTTCAGTGGGTTAATGTATCGGAAAATGCAAGCGTAACTACGGGAAAATATTGCGGCGAGTCAGTGACTGTGGTATCGGAGAAGGATGATTCCCTTTTTCAGGACTATTTTGGAAATGACGATAACAGGGCGTGGAAATAAATATTATAAAGAAATACCGGAGGAAATATTTTCCGGTATTTTTTTAAACTTTTTTAATATGTAATGTGATAAAATAGAATAAGAAGCATTATTATAGTGAAGGAGTAAGGAGGCTTTAAAAATCTTGGATTAATGGATATGATAAGCTGACATGATATCTTTCAATTGCCACGAGATGTAAATACAAAGCCGGCCGCATATGCGATAAGGTTAAATAAGGAGGTATTTAGGTTATGGAGCAGAAAAAATCAAGAAAAAACGTTGTAAATTCCGTAATATCAATATTGCTGACTGCAGCTCTTGTTATGGGATTATGTTTAAGCGGTGGGGGACTTAGTGTTTCAGCCGCTGGTTTTAAATATGATGGAAAGAACATTAATTCTTTTAAAAGCGGCAGCTCGTTTACCATAGATGTAAACTTGTCAGGAAAAGCGCTTAATTCAATGCAGAAGGCATATAAAAAGAATAGCAGTGTATTTGAAAAGGTGACAAAGATAACGTTTTCGGATAATGTAAAGGAGATTCCGGAGGATGTATTCAGCTATTTTCCAAATGTGAAAAATATTTCTATTGGTAAGAATGTGAGTTCACTGCCGGAAACAGAAGGGTTTGTCATGGAGGACGGTTCATCTCTTAAAAAGCTTCAAAGTTTTTCAGTAAGCTCTAAAAATTCCAATTACAAGGCGAAGGGCGGAGTGCTTTACAATAAAAAAATGACAAAGCTTATTAAGGTGCCGGAGAATTATAAGAAGGATACATATAAGATGCCGGCTACTGTCGCCCGTCTTGGCGGAGATAATGCAATTACTAATTGCATAAACATTACCGAGGTGGGAATCTCTAAAGCATTTGAAGGAAGCATTAGAGGACTTGATACCCTCGGCAAGCTTACAAGGATTTTAGTTGATCCGTCAAATAAAGATTATGTATCGGCAGATGGAGTGCTATACGATTATAGCAAGACAAAGCTTATCTGCTGGCCTGCGAAAAAGTCAGGGACAGCGGTTATCCTCCCTGAAACTTTAAAAACCCTGAATGTGGATCAGCTTCCTGACAGTGTTACTTCGCTGACACTGCCAAAAGATTTGAATACACTATATTCTAATGATGAGGAAACCATATATAACGGTAAGGAATATCCTCTTAACATGCTTAAAAACCTGACAACCGTTTCCGTTGCAGAGGGTAATACAGCATTTACAGTGGAAGGCGGAGCTTTATACAATGCTAAGAAAACAGTGTGTTATGGTATCCCCAGAAAAACTAACGAGACAATAATTACTATTCCTGAGGGGATGGAGAGCATATCTGTATCGTTGCTTTACGAACACGACAGTATTACAAAGCTGGTTATTCCGTCGACACTTAAAGCAGACAGCGGAATAAGCGAATTGTTCAGCGGCGACGCTACACTGTCGTCAATGGCGGAATATGAGGTGTCGGAGAAAAATGAACAATTAAAGTCAATAGACGGAGTGCTGTATTCTAAGGATGGCAAGAATCTTTACTGCTATCCGGCGAAAAAGTCCGGTAACTCTTATACCATTCCTGATGAGGTGGAAAATATTTTCAGCGATGCATTTTTTGAGGAATGCACTAATTTGACAAGCCTCACTTTCGGAAAGAGCGTTACTGCTTTAGGAGAGTCCGGTATTCGTTTGCCAAACCTTACCGAGTATCAGGTAAGTGATGAAAATGCAGTATTTACAGCCAGAGACGGAGTGCTTTACAATAAAAAAATGACGGTTATATGCGGATATCCTAAGAAAAAGGCTGATAAAACCTTTACTATTGAGGAAGGAATTGTCAGCATTGATTATTATACGGATTTTGTAAACGATTATATTAAGGAGCTTACTATATTGGGGGATATCTCATTTCCCGATAATATGGGTAAAAATCTTCCTTCGCTTGCAAGCATTTCAGTAGGCGGTCAGTGCAGGTTTAAGGTGGAAAATGACGTGCTGTTTGGCAAAAATAAGTCGGTGTTGCTGCTTTATCCGCCATGTAAGGATAACGCTGAATATACGATTCCTGATAAAGTTATCAATATATATAAGGATGCGTTCTGCTATAACAAGTATTTGAAAAAGATTACGCTTGGAAAGAAGACTAAGGTTGAAAACGGAGCAGGATTTGGATATGGTATGACCAAGCTTGAGGCGATTGAGGCAGGCGGTAAAAACAAGAATTACACAAGCGTCAAAGGAGTGCTTTACAATAAGAAAAAGACTGCTCTGCTTATATATCCGTCCGGAAAGAAAGCAAAGACTTATACATTGCCTAAGACAGTTAAAAATATTTTTGTTGGCAGCGAGCAGTTCCAATATAACAAGTATCTTAAAAAATTTAAGGTAGAGAAAGGAAGTAAGTGGTATATTGCCAGTGACAGCAAAACTATTAGCTCAATTAAAGATGCCGATTATTATGTTACATTGATAAAGTCTCACGAATAAAGGTTTATTGGGCGGCGTCAGTTTTTGACGAAAAATGGTTGACAGTTCGTGTTCTTTTAGTTAAAATATAAACATATATAACACTATAGTATATAGAAATGTGTTGACTAGGGAGTAGTAGGATAGCTAAGGCATACAGAGAGTTTCCGGTTGGTGTGAGGAAATTGCTGGAGTTATTTGAACTGGCCTTACGAGCAGCTCGCCAAACAAGATTGCTATTATCTTAAGTAGGTTGAGACGGAGCCTTACCGTTACAGAAGGAGGGTATAAGATGAGTAATCATCCGTATCTGTCAGAGTGCATACATTAGTATGAATTAGAGTGGTACCGCGTGGGATAATCTTGCGTCTCTTATTTAATTAAGAGGCGCATTTTCTATGTGTGTAGTCATTTAAGTATGTATATAATTGAATGGAGGGATTTATTATGATGGATTGCAGCAAATATCAAAGACAGTATTATATGCCGCCGGAGGAGTGCTATGACTGGGTAAAAAAGGAGTATATTACTGAAGCTCCCGCATGGTGCAGCGTCGACCTTCGCGATGGAAATCAGGCGCTTATTATTCCCATGAGTTTAGAGGAGAAAATTGAGTTCTTTAAAATGCTGGTAAAGGTTGGTTTTAAAGAAATTGAGGTCGGATTTCCGGCAGCCTCAGATACAGAGTATGAATTTTTACGGGCGTTGATTGACCGGAATCTGATTCCTGATGATGTGACTATTCAGGTGCTGACTCAGGCAAGGGAGCATATTATAAGAAAAACATTTGAGGCGGTTAAGGGTGCGCCAAAGGCAATTGTCCATGTGTATAACTCAACTTCCGTTGCACAGCGGGAGCAGGTATTTAAAAAATCAAAAGAAGAGATTTTAAAGATTGCGGTGGACGGAGCTAAGCTGTTAAAAGAGCTTGCAGAAGAGACGGAGGGGAATTTCCAGTTTGAGTATTCTCCGGAGAGTTTTACCGGAACAGAGCCGGAATATGCGCTAGAGGTGTGCAATGCAGTAATTGATGTGTGGAAGCCAACTCCTGATAATAAGGTTATTATTAATCTTCCGGTTACAGTGTCGCTTTCTATGTCGCATGTCTATGCCTGTCAGATTGAGTACATGAGTAAGCATATGTCTAACAGGGAAAATGTTATTTTGTCCATTCATCCCCACAATGACCGCGGCTGCGGAGTGGCGGATACTGAGCTTGGCATACTGGCCGGAGCGGATCGTGTAGAGGGGACGCTTTTTGGAAATGGAGAGCGTACCGGTAATGTGGATATTATTACGCTGGCATTGAATATGTATACTCATGGAGTGAATCCTAAGCTTGATTTTTCTGATATGCTTGGTATTAAGGAGATTTATGAGCGTGTTACGAGAATGCAGGTGCATGAGCGTTCGCCTTATTCAGGACAATTGGTATTTGCAGCATTTTCAGGCAGTCATCAGGATGCTATCGCAAAAGGAATGAATTACCGTAAGGAAAATGAATGTAAACAGTGGACGGTTCCATATATTCCGATTGATCCGAAGGACATAGGAAGAGTATACGAGGCGGATGTTATCCGCATTAACAGCCAGTCAGGAAAAGGCGGAGTGGCGTTTATTTTAGAGCAGAATTATGGATATCGGCTTCCTGCCAAGATGAAGGAGGATTTGGGATATTATATTAAAGGTGTGTCAGATCATGAACATAGGGAGATTATGCCGGATGAGGTGCATGATTTGTTCATGAAGGAATATGTCAACCGTTCTGATAACTTGGAATTATTAGAGGTGCATTTTGTTCAGGAAGATGGTATCAGCACTAAGCTGAGTTTAGAGCGCGGCGGTATTATCAAGAATTATACGGGACATGGAAAGGGACGTCTTGATGCGGTGAGCAATTCTATCAAGCGTCACTGTAACGTGAATTATAAGATTGTCTGCTTTGAGGAGCATGCGCTGTCAGATGGTTCTGATGCGCAGGCAGCAGCCTATGTGGCCATACAGAACGAAAGCGGAGAAGTGTTCTGGGGAGCGGGTGTTGAGGATGATATTATTAACGCTTCTGTACTGGCGCTTATCAGTGCAGTAAACCGCATGGGCGTCAAATAGTTTAAATAAAATAGTAAAAGAAGGGAATGGATTACCGCATTCCCTTCTTTTATTTATATATTATCTTGTTTTTTTACACTTTGTTCCGGTTACGTCAAATTCGGGATTGAACATGTAGAAGTTCTTTGCGTCCAGATGATCCTGAACAATTCGTAATGCTTCACCGAAACGCTGATAGTGTACAATCTCACGTTCTCTTAAGCATTTCAATGGCTCATAAGCGCAGGTGCCTTTTGTTAGGCGAAGCAGATTGTCATAGGTAGTACGGGCTTTTTGCTCAGCGGCCATATCCTCATGCAGGTCGGTAATAGGATCGCCTTTGGACTGAATATAGTCAGCTTTCCATGGGATTCCGGCAGCATTTGCAGGATATACGCCTTTTGTATGATTTACATAATATGGTGCAAATGGAGTGTTCTCAATGTCTTCAATGTCTGCGTTTGCAGTCAATTGATAGACAATTGCAGAAATCATTTCCATGTGTGCAAGTTCTTCAGTACCGATGTCGGTTAATATTGCCTTGACTTCATTATAAGGCATTGTGTAACGCTGTGAGATATAGCGCATTGATGCGCCAAGTTCACCATCGGAACCGCCAAGCTGCTCAATAATCTGACTTGCCAGTGTAGGATTTGTTTCCTTTATATCCACCGGAAATTGTAATCTTTTTTCATAATTCCACATAAACTAACATCCCCTTTCCCAAGGCCATGGGCCATTTACCCAGCTCCAGCCATTGCTTACATTTACATCAGTATTATTGAGAGGACCAAAACGCATAGAATACTCTTTCTTTGCCTGATATAACAGCATTTTCATGCGGTCATAGTATTTTAATGCTTCTTGGTCGTCTGGATGGGTATCAAGAAAAAGAGTAGTTTCTACAACAGCAACGCTTAATGCATTTACATATTCTAAAAGCTGTTCGCGGTTAACGTTTCCCATTGCGGCATCCTCCTTTTGTACAATTATTTGACTCAGGAGGACGTCCTGTAAATGGTTTGTCTAATTCAGCAAATATGGTTCCCGTCATAAGCGCCTTTGGCGGCTCGTAAATATTACGCCAAACTTGCCAGGGAACATATGCCATAGCGATAGGTTTCATATTAATTTCCATTTTCTAATTCCTTTCAGGTTGTTTACTATATAGTATGGATAAAAAAATGCAAAGTGCGGATTTTTTTCGACAATTTTATAAATTTGATTGAAATATTGACAAGCATTCCTTCGTATGCTAGATTTTTCTATATAAATATATTGTACTAAAAAAGGAGAGTAATCCGGTTAAAGATGTAATTGGATTGTATGCGTATTGTGAAGGAAAAAGTGTTAAAGGCCCTTCGCGAGACTGATGAATATGTTTCGGGGCAGATGCTGTGCGAGCAGCTTAAAGTATCCCGTACTGCTGTGTGGAAAGCTATTCGGCAGTTGAAGGAAGAAGGGTATGATATTGATTCAGTAAATAATCGAGGATATCGTTTAAGACGGGTACCTGATGTGATGAGCGCGGCGGAAATTTTAAGCCAGCTTGAAACTGATTGGATGGGGCGGCCGCTGGTTTACTTAGACATAGTGGATTCTACAAATGAATATGCAAAGGAGCTGGCTAAAAAGGAATATGTACATGGTACGGTTGTAGTGGGAGATCATCAGAGCGCGGGCAAGGGCAGGCTTGGAAGAGGCTGGAGTTCTCCGAAGGGCTGCGCAGTGTATATTTCATATTTACTTAAGCCGGATATATTGCCGGCTCATGCATCTATGCTTACGATTGTGGCGGCGCTTTCCACATCAAGAGCCATTGAGGAGATAACAGGATGTGACTGTCAGATTAAGTGGCCAAACGATATTGTGATGGATGGAAAAAAGGTGTGTGGAATCCTTACGGAAATGTCTGCTGATATGGATTGTATTCATTATGTGGTTACAGGAATCGGGGTTAACGTCAATATGACTTCATTTGATGAAAGCATTAAGGATACTGCCACTTCACTGCGTTTGCAAACCGGTAATATAATTTCAAGGTCAAAGCTTATTCTTTCTATGCTGTCATATTTTGAAAAGGATTATGCTGTGTTTATTAAGACAGAGGATTTGTCAGGACTGCTTGAGGACTACAACAAAAGGCTGGTAAACAGGGGACGTCAGGTTAGAATTGTGGAGCGGAAGCAGGAATGGAAGGCAGTGGCGAGACAGATTAATAAGGCGGGCGAGCTGGAAGTTGAGACTGAGGATGGACAGATAAAATATATTGTGTCAGGCGAGGTGTCTGTTCGGGGAATTTATGGATATGTATAGAAAGGATGGCAATTATGGAAGAGATAGTGCTATGCGCCAGCAGTGCATATGAGAAAAAATATTATTTGGACGAACGGTTTTATGGGCTGCCGGAGGCTGTGCAGAATGAATTGAAGATTGCCTGTGTTGTGTTCACCGAGGAGGTCGGCGGAGTGCTTACGGTTCTGTTTGATGAAGATGGGGAGATTGTGCTGAATCCGCAGAAGGAAGAGGATGATATTTTGTATGACGATATTGCATGCGGTATGCTGATTAGGCGTTTAGAGAGGGATTATGAGGAATTATGGAGGCAGCTTGAGGCGTATTATAAAGCATTTATCATACAAAGCTTTGATTAATATCAGATGGGAGATAATTTCCGCCTCTATAGGCAGTGAGTAACAAATTTGTATCAGCGGCGGGCTTTAATCTCATATCTGATATATGCTAAATGTTCGGATAGGAAAGCGTCTTAAAGCGGTTTTGAATTTCGCACCAAAACTTATATGCAAGTCTTGAATTGTACATTTTTTAGTATGGAGGAGAAAGTATGTTATTGGCATTTGACGTTGGAAATACAAATATTACAATCGGATTATTTGATGGCGAGGAGTTGGTCGGACATTTTAGAATGACAACAAAGCTTCCGAGAACTTCTGATGAATATGGTATGTTTTTTCTGAATATTCTGAACAGTAAGGGAATTGAAGAAACACATATCGAGGCTGTTATTATTGCATCAGTGGTGCCAAATGTGAATCATTCTCTCACTAATGCAGTGAAGAAGTATTTGAATTTGCAGCCCATTATGGTAGGGCCGGGAATCCGCACCGGAATAAGGATTATGACAGAGAATCCTAAAGAATTGGGAGCAGACAGGATTGTTGATGCAGTAGGCGCATATGATTTATATGGGGGGCCTATTTTAGTCATAGATTATGGAACAGCAACTACCTATGATTTGGTGCTTGAAGATGGCTCATTTGTGGCTGGGGTGACAGCTCCCGGCATAAGATTGTCGGCAAATGCTTTATGGGCGGAGGCTGCAAAGCTGCCGGAGATTGAGATTGTAAAGCCGGACAGCATTATGGCAAAATCTACTGTTCCATCCATGCAGGCAGGACTTTATTATGGACATATGGGAGAAACTGAATATATTATCAGGAAAATGAAACAGGAGGCAGAACTAAGCGAGATGAAGGTTGTGGCAACAGGAGGACTTGGCAAAATAATTGCTGAGGGAACGGACGAGATTCAGGTCTATGATGCCAATCTTACGTTAAAGGGACTTAGATTGATTTACGAAAAGCAGCAGGGTAAATAGGGTAGGATAGTATGAAGTTTGGTAATGTTATGTTAGATAATAATCTAATATTAGCGCCGATGGCAGGGGTTACAGACCTGCCATTCCGTCTTTTATGCAAAGAGATGGGCTGTGGTATGTTATATACAGAAATGGTCAGCGCTAAGGCAATTTATTATAACAATAAGAATACAAGAGATTTGCTCGTCATTGACGAGCGGGAACATCCAATCGGAGTACAGCTTTTTGGCTCTGAGCCTAAGATTATGGGGGAAATGGCGGCAAGAGTGGAGCAGATGGGCTTTGATTTTATTGATATCAACATGGGATGCCCTGTGCCTAAGGTGGTAAATAACAATGAGGGTTCCGCCCTTATGAAGAATCTTAAGCTTGCCGGCGAAATTGTCAATTTTATAGTAAGGAGCGTAAGCTGTCCGGTTACGGTAAAGATGAGAAAGGGCTTTGACTTAGAGCATGTAAATGCACCTGAGCTGGCAAAGGTTGCGGAGGATAATGGCGCCGCTATGGTAGCGGTTCATGGGAGGACAAGGGAGGAATACTATAATGGCAAGGCGGATTGGAGTATTATACGTCAGGTAAAGGAGGCGGTGTCCATTCCTGTTGTTGGCAATGGCGATATACTGTCTGCGCGGGATGCGCTGAATATGAAGAAGGATACAGGGTGTGATGCATTTATGGTGGGCAGGGGAGCTAAGGGCAATCCATGGATTTTCAAGGAAATACTTTATGCATTAGAAACGGGAAATGAGTTGGAGCGTCCTTCAATCGAGGAGGTTGTGAATATGATTTTAAGGCATTATGAGCTCATGTTGGAGTGCAAGGGTGAATATACTTCAGTCAGGGAAATGCGTAAACATATTTCATGGTACACTTCCGGTTTTCCTAAGTCCTCGCTGCTGCGCAATGAGCTTATGAAGCTCACAAAGTATGAGCAGGTCAAGGATTTATTAACGGAATATGCTAATAATGTCTGTGAAATTCCCGTTGATATTTACAGTCCGTGATTCTTCATTTTTAAATAAATTTAAATGTACATCTAAACTATCGGGTGAATGCGCATTGACAAGGTGAATGCAAACATATATAATAAGGGAATGCAAAAATTGAAAGATGATGAATTAAGCAGACTCGAATCTTAAGCTAAGACTTGCGAGCGAGTCTTGAATTATAATTTAGAAAGGGCGTAATGATATGGCAGGTAAACACATTTTAACGTACACAGGCTTGAAGGAGCTGGAGGAAGAATTAGAAAATCTTAAGGTGGTAAAGCGCAAGGAGATTGCAGAAAAGATTAAGGAGGCCCGCGCTCAGGGTGATTTATCTGAGAATGCAGAGTATGACGCTGCAAAGGATGAGCAGAGCGATATGGAGAAGCGTATCGAGGAGATTGAGAAGATTCTTAAAAATGCCGAGGTCATAGATGAGGATGAAGTTGATTTAGATAGAATTAATATCGGATGTACGGTGCGTCTTCTTGATAAGGAATTTGATGAAGAGGTTACTTACCGTATTGTAGGCTCAACCGAGGCCAATATTTTAAAGGGCAAGATTTCAAACGAATGTCCTTTAGGCGCTGCGCTTATTGGCAAAATGGTGGGAGAAACTATTGTGGTTGAGGGAGTGGACGAGGTGTCCTCTTACGAGATTTTAGAGATTACCAGAAAGAACTAGAAAGGAAGATAAAAGTGGCAGAACAGAATAATCAGAATCAGCGCGGACAAGAGAAGGGACAGGATATTAACCAGCTTTTGAAGGTTAGGCGTGAAAAGCTTGCGGCGCTACAGTCGCCTGTAGATGCAGAAGGCAATCCGCAGGATAAAGATCCTTATAAGATTACAAAGGTTGATGTTACTCATCACGCGCAGGATATTAAGGACAGCTTTGAGACTATGAATGGTCAGCAGGTTACTGTTGCAGGACGTATGATGAGTAAGCGTGTAATGGGCAAGGCGTCGTTTTGCAATGTGCAGGATTTGTCAGGCAATATTCAATGCTATGTGGCAAGGGATGAAGTCGGTGTTGATGTTTATAAGGATTTTAAGAAATATGATATCGGCGATTTGGTTTCTGTATCAGGTAAGGTATTTGAAACAAAGACGGGTGAGATTAGCATACACGCAGAGTCTATAACGCTTCTTACAAAAAGCCTTCAGATTCTGCCTGAGAAATATCATGGCTTAAAGGATACAGACGCCAGATACCGTCAGCGTTATGTGGATTTAATTGTGAATCCGGAGGTAAAGGATACATTTATAAAGCGCTCGCAGATTATTAGGGCAATCCGTAAGTATTTGGATGGAGAGGGCTTTATGGAGGTAGAAACACCGATGCTTGTTTCTAATGCCGGCGGCGCCGCTGCAAGACCGTTTGAAACACATTTTAATGCGCTGGATGAAGATTTAAAGCTTCGCATTTCTCTTGAGTTATATTTAAAGAGGCTCATTGTTGGGGGATTGGAGAGGGTTTACGAGATTGGAAGGGTTTTTAGAAATGAAGGATTAGATACCCGTCACAATCCTGAATTTACTCTTATGGAGCTTTATCAGGCGTATACGGACTACAATGGAATGATGGATTTAACTGAGAATATGTACCGCTATGTGGCTAATGAAGTGCTTGGTACCACAAAGATTACCTACAATGGAATTGAGATGGATTTGGGCAAGCCATTTGAGCGTATTACCATGGTGGACGCAGTTAAGAAGTATTCAGGCGTTGATTTTAATGAAATTCATACCTTGGATGAGGCAAGAGCTGTCGCAAAGGATAAGAATATTGAATTTGAGGAGCGCCACAAGAAGGGAGATATTCTTAATTTGTTTTTTGAGGAATTTGTGGAGGAGCATTTGGTGCAGCCGACATTTGTTATGGATCATCCGATTGAGATTTCTCCTCTTACAAAGAAAAAGCCGGATAATCCTGATTATGTTGAACGATTTGAATTCTTTATGAATGGCTGGGAGATGGCAAATGCATATTCTGAGTTAAATGATCCAATCGACCAGAGAGAGCGTTTCAAGGCGCAGGAGGAGCTTCTTGCGCAGGGAGATGAGGAAGCTAATACTACAGATGAGGACTTTATGTATGCTTTAGAGCTTGGTATGCCGCCTACAGGTGGTATTGGTTTTGGTATTGACAGGATGTGTATGCTGCTGACTGATTCGCAGGCGATAAGGGATGTGCTGTTGTTCCCGAC
>CANQSN010000059.1 GCA_947626505.1 uncultured Lachnospiraceae bacterium | reverse complement strand
ACTAATAGGCCGAGGGCTTGTCTTAAGAAGAAGCGGATTGAAGCGCGAATAAAAAGGTGTTTACTGTGTGCAGTTTTGAAGTTGCAATTATATTATAGGGGATTGGTCAAATGGTATGACAAGGGTCTCCAAAACCTTTAGCGGGAGTTCGATTCTCTCATCCCCTGTTTTTTATATATTAGAATTTACTTTAAAGCAATTTGAACAAAGAAATATGAAAAATTTTTTTAAGCATTGTTTATAATAATGACGTATAATTGTAATATTACATACAAAATTTAATAAAATTGTAACAAATTGATAATCATTTTTTTGATAATCAATTTTTTTTTGCCTAATTCTCACTATTTCGTATCGGAAAATATGATAAAAATGTTAGAAAATCATAATAATGTACAAAAAATATAAAGAATTTTCAAAAAAAGCTTGCAATGTTGTTCAATGTGTCCTATAATAGGATTACATTAAATGTGGGACCTATGCTATATTTATGTAGCTTATTTCTTGTTGCGATAAAGGTAACAGGAATATAGATTAAGGTTCAACCAATGTAAAGGAGGTTCAGTTTTATTCGGATACATAACTTAATAATGTGTTCACAAAACCGAACCCCAAAACAACATTTTTTAAAGGAGGGTTTTTTGTGAAAAAAATCAAAAGTATTGTAGCACTTGTATTAGTGCTTGCGATGTCACTGACAATGTGGGGCTGTGGCGGCGGAGATAAGAGCTCTGCTCCTGCAACTGGCAACTCTGGAAGCTCAGATAGTTCAGCAGGCGGAGATGACAGCAGCGCAGCAACACTTCAGGCAACTGATGATGGTACAGTATTTAACATTTATTGTTGGAATGATGAGTTCCAGAGTCGTTTTAAAGATTATTATCCTGGATATAAAGAGGATAAGAAGGATACCTCAAAAGGTACTTTATCTAATGATTTAGGTGAGTTTACCGTTAACTGGGTTATCACTCCAACAGACGACAATGCATATCAGAACAAGCTTGATGCAGTATTACCTAAGAATGCAGATGCTTCTGCAGACGATAAGGTTGATTTATTCTTAATCGAGGCTGACTATGCGCTTAAGTATGTTAATTCTCCTGTAACATTAGACGTTAACGCAATGGGATTGACAGATGAAGATACTGCTGAGATGTATGAGTATACCAAGACTGTATGTACTAACACAGTTGATGGTACTTTAAGAGGTGTTTCATGGCAGGCAACTCCTGGTCTGTTCGTTTACAGACGTTCTATTGCTAAGGATGTTTTAGGTACTGATGATCCTGATGAAGTTCAGTCTAAGTTAGGTAGCTGGGAAGACTTTGACAAGGTAGCTGAGCAGGCTAAGGGCAAAGGATATTTCATGTTATCTGGTTATGATGATTCTTATCGTGTATTCTCTAACAACGTAGAGAAGAAGTGGGTATCTGATGACAAGGTAATTCAGATTGACGACAGCATCTGGCAGTGGGTTGATCAGACCAAGACATACACTGACAAGGGATACAACAATGGTACTTCTTTGTGGAGTGATGAATGGGCTAAGGATCAGGGCTCTTCTAGTAAGGTATTTGGTTTCTTCTATTCTACATGGGGTATTAACTTTACTCTGTTAGGTAACTCTTTGGATGATGCAAAGGGTGAGGAGAAGGTAGGAAATGGTATCTATGGTGACTGGGCTACTTGCGAAGGTCCTGCTTCTTACTACTGGGGTGGTAGCTGGATATGCGCTGCTGCTGGTACAGATAACCAGAGCTTAGTAGTAGATGTTATGAGAAAGCTTACTTGCGATGCTGATATTGCTACTAAGATTACTGAGGATACTCAGGATTATACTAACAACATGGCAGCTATGAAGGCTATTGCAGAGTCTGATTACAAGTCAGATTTCTTAGGCGGACAGAACCATATTGCACTGTTTGCTGCTGCTGCTGAGAAGATTGATATCTCTAACATGGGACCTTATGATCAGGGATTAAACGAGTCATTCCAGGGTGCTATGAAGGATTACTTTACTGGTAATGTTAGCAAGGAAGACGCTACAGCTAACTTCTATAAGGAAGCTGTTGAGAAATATCCTGACATCAGCGCTCCGGCAGAATAGTATATTTTCTCGATAAAGAGGAAGTTTGATTTTTACATGCCTGTCTTTTATAGGCAGGCATGTTTTTTAACTATAAGATGAGTAATAAGGCTCATCTTTATTATTATGAGGCAATTTTGCTGATTACGTGAGGTGAAAAGTATGGCTGCAGCTCGTAGCAAAAAATCAAAGGTTGTTAGTTATACAAAATGGGGATACATATTTCTGATTCCATTCTTTCTTGTTTACCTGGCTTTTCAGATTATTCCATTGTTTTCAACTATTTATAATAGTTTCTTTGAGAATTATCAGTCAGGACTTACTCAGATAGGCCCTAATTTTGTAGGAATTGACAATTATATTTCATTAATTCAAACGGGTGACCTGATTAAGTATACAGGTAACACTATGGTTTTGTGGATTGCAGGTTTTATTCCACAGATTTTGATTTCCTTATTGCTTGGTGTGTGGTTTGCTGACAATTCATGCAAGGTTAAAGCAGAAGGGTTTTTTAAGACAGTTATTTATATGCCAAACCTTATTATGGCGTCCGCATTTGCTATGTTATTCTTTACTATTTTTTCTGATATAGGTCCCGTAAACCAGATGTTAAAGAGTATGGGAGTTATTAAAGAAGCATACACATTCCTGAATTATACGGGAAGTACGGTGGCGTTGGTAGGCTCTATGAATTTCCTGATGTGGTTTGGTAATACTACGATTTTATTGATGGCAGGTATTATGGGTATTGATACCTCCTTGTTTGAAGCGGCTTCTGTAGATGGAGCAACAAGCGGTCAGACATTTGTAAATATTACTATGCCTTTGTTAAAGCCGATTTTCGTATATGTATTATTGACTTCATTGGTAGGTGGTATCCAGATGTTTGATATTCCACAGATTTTGACAAATGGTGACGGTTCTCCGGATCGTACTACTATGACACTTATTATGTTTTTGAATAAACATTTGTATAGCAAGAACTATGGTATGGCAGGCGCTCTTTCGGTTATGTTGTTTGTTGTGACAACTATCCTCAGTGTAATTATATACCGAGTTACTGTTAAACCAGATGAATATTAAAAGGAGGACGATTCAATGGCTAAAAACAAAGAGAGAAGTTTATCTCAACATATGGCAGCTAAGAGAACAGTCCGCTATATTGTTCTTATTCTTCTTACGGTTATATGTTTATTCCCTTTTTATATTTTGATTATTAATTCAACTAGGGCACATGCAGATATTAATAAAGGATTTTCTTTAATTCCCGGCGTATGGTTAGTAGATAATGCTAAGAATTTGCTTAAGAATGGTAATCTGCCGGTTTTGAGAGGTATGTTGAACAGTTTAATTGTTTCAGCGGGTACTTGTATATTATCTACATATTTCTCAGCTTTAACTGCTTATGCAATTCATGCATATGATTTTAAGGGAAAGAAGTTTGCGTTTACATTTATTTTGGCAATTATGATGATTCCTACTCAGGTTACTGCATTAGGTTTCGTTAGATTTATGAATCAGTTGCATTTGATTGATAATTTTATTCCACTGATTATTCCTAGTATTGCTGCTCCAACAGTATTCTTCTTTATGAAGCAGTATATGGAAAGTTCACTTCCATTGGAGATTGTGGAGGCGGCCCGAATAGATGGAGCTGCAGAGTTTAGAACCTTTAATTCAATTATTATGCCGATTATGAAACCGGCAATTGCAGTACAGGCGATTTTCACTTTTGTAAATGCATGGAATAACTACTTTACTCCTAATCTGTTGCTTTCAAAAACAAAAATGAAAACATTGCCGATTCTTATTGCACAGCTTAGAGGAGCAGATTTCTTAAAGTTTGACTATGGTCAGGTTTATATGATGATTTTCATTTCTATTGTTCCTGTAATTATTGTGTATATTGCATTATCTAAAAATATTATTCAGGGTATAGCAGTAGGCGCTGTTAAGGGATGATTTTTAAGCGATAATTTAATAATTAAAATATAAGAAGCAGTTCGTTAGAGCTGCTTCTTTTCGTTTAAAAATTTTAATTAAAAAAAGGGTTTTATGTTTTTTTATAGAATATTATTGGTGTGTCAGCCAAGTTATATCAAGTTATATTTCAGATAGTAGACGACTCGCATTTCTATAGAGGTGAGTAACAAATTTGTATCAGCGCTTTACTTCTATTGGTTTATAGATAATAGACGGTTTGGTTTTATATATTTTTCAAGGTGGAATGAGAATGACTATTCGAGAGAAACGTGAAGAGTGGGAGAGGGAGTATTTGTCAGAATATGCTGCTCTTAGCAGTGAATCTGCCGGAAGGGATATTGACGAACCGCAGTGTGACCTTCGTACTGTATATCAGAGAGACAGGGATAGAATTCTGCATTCTAAAGCATTTCGCAGATTGAAGCATAAAACTCAGGTTTTTTTGGAGCCGGAAGGAGATCATTATCGTACAAGATTAACGCATACATTGGAAGTCGCACAGAATGCAAGAACGATAGCAAGGGCTCTTCGTTTAAATGAAGATTTGACAGAGGCTATTGCACTGGGGCATGATTTGGGACATACGCCTTTTGGACATGCCGGAGAGAGGACTCTTAATGAGGTTTCAACAAAGGGATTTCATCATAATGAGCAGAGTGTAAGAGTGGTCGAGCGTATAGAGAAGAAGGGAAGGGGACTTAATCTTACCAAAGAAGTGCGGGATGGGATTTTAAATCATCAGACGCAATGTACCCCGTCAACATTGGAGGGGAAGATTGTAAGGCTGGCTGATAAGATTGCCTATGTCAATCATGATATTGATGACGCCATAAGGGCGGGTATTTTGTCTGAGGAGGATATTCCTGAAGAATATACCGGAGTTTTGGGACATAGCGTGCGTTCCAGAATGAATACTATGATACATGATATTATATTAAATAGTGAAGGCGTTAATGATATTAGAATGTCTGATAAGGTACATATTGCAGTGATGGGACTTAGGCAGTTTATGTATAGTCATGTATATACAAACAGCGCGGCTAAGGCAGAGGAGGGCAAAGCAGGGAAGCTTATTAAAGAGTTATATTATGCATATATGGAGAATATTTCTCTGCTGCCTGAGGAGTATTATTTGTTTATAAAACAGGATAATGAGGATAAAGAGTCAGTGGTTTGTGATTATATCGCAGGCATGACTGACCGTTTTGCTATAAAACGATTTTGTGAAATATTTGTTCCAAAAGCATGGAGCGATATATAATTTAGTAACAGCGCACTGTTTCATATGGCTGAATGTTAGCAAGCGAGTCTTGAATAGAATAGAATGGAGGAATATATGTATTATCCTGAGGATGTGATAGAGGAGGTTAGGAATAGTTCCGATATTGTGGAAGTAATCGGGGAATATGTACAGCTTAAGAAAAAAGGAAATTCTTACTTCGGTTTATGTCCATTTCACAACGAGAAGACCGGTTCTTTTTCAGTGAGCAGCGATAAGCAGATGTTTTACTGTTTTGGTTGTGGTAAGGGCGGGAGCGTTTTTACATTTTTAATGGAGCATGAAAATTATACTTATCCGGAGGCTATCGAGCATTTGGCAGAGCGGGCGGGAATAGTATTGCCAAAACAGGAAATGACAATCGAACAGAAGCAGGAGCAGGATTATAGGGCGGCGTTACGGGAGATGAACAGGACTGCTGCTAATTATTTTTATAAACTGCTAAAGCATGAACATGGCAAAAGAGGATATGATTATTTAAGGAATAGAGGGCTTACGGATGATACTATCATTAAGTTCGGATTAGGATATTCAGATATTTATAAGGACGACTTATATCATTATCTCAAGAAAAAGGGGTATACAGATTACCAGCTTAGAGAATCCGGTTTGGTGGAGATAAATGATAAGGGGGCTTACGATAAATTTTGGAATCGTGTTATGTTTCCGATTGTGGATATGAATGGCAAAGTAATTGGATTTGGCGGGAGAGTTATGGGCGATGGGGAGCCTAAGTACCTTAATTCAAAAGAAACTGTGCTTTTTGAAAAGAAGAAGAATCTGTATGGTTTATATCAGGCAAGGCGCTCAAAGCGTAGCGGATTTATTTTGTGCGAGGGATACATGGACGTTATTTCCATGCATCAGGCTGGATTTGACAATGCAGTAGCGTCATTGGGAACTGCTTATACGGAGGAGCAGGCAAGGCTTATTAAGAGGTATCGCGACCATGTGTATTTGGCGTATGATAATGATGGGGCTGGAATTAAAGCGGCTTTGAGAGCTATTGACATTTGCCGGAACGTGGGACTGTCTGCTCGTGTGATTTCCATGAAACCGTATAAAGATCCGGATGAATTTATTAAAAATCTTGGGAAAGAGGAATATGAGAAACGTATTGATAAGTCTGTCAGCGCAGTTATGTTTGAGCTTCAGGTGCTTTCTGATAAATATAATTTAAGCGATCCGGAGGGGAAAACGCAGTTTATTAATGAAGCTGCAGTTAAGCTTTCACTGATTGCGGACAAACTGGAGAGAGAGACATATGTGGAGGCCGCCGCAAGAGAATATTCTATTAATGAGAGGGCGTTAAAGGATAAAGTGAATAAGACAGGGGCTGCCAATATGGTAAGGAAGCAATATAAGGAGATTGAGGAATCAGACAAAAAGCTTCATCAAAGAGAGAAAGAAAAGGAGAAGGATGGGGGACTTTTACAGGAAAAATTGCTGTTGACTTGGATTGCCAATGAGCCAAGCTGTAGAGAGCAGGTTTTTAAGTGGGTTTCGCCCGAGGATTTTTCAGAAGGATTGACAAGAAAAATCGCAGTATTATTTGACAAACAGATTAAGGATAAAGGGGACATTAATCCGGCAGAGATTGTGGATTCTTTTAAGGATGTTAGCGTACATTCAGAAGTAAGCGCAATATTGAATGCCGAGGTTTATTTTGATGGTGAGCAGGAGAATGATGCAGGGATACGGAATCAAATGAAGAGTAAGGCAATTACAGAAACTGTTCTAAGGGTGAAGGAGGCAGGTATTGACAGGCGCATGAAGGAGATTATGGATATGTCTTGCTCTAAGGAAGAACAAAATACAATGTTCCTAAAATTAATGGATGAGCAAGCCTTATTAAAAAAATTGTATATTACTTTTGGCAATGGATAAACTAGAATGTAATTGTAGTAATTTTAGTTTTTCATGTTGTTTTGTGCAATATTGTAAGGATTTAATACATAAATGGGTTATTTACGGTAAATAAGGTGTTGGTAAACTATATAACATAAGGAAATGGAGAAAAAGTATGGCAACTACTAAAAAAGAAAACGATGTAAATGAGTCTATTGCTGATAATGTGGCGGAACAGGAAGCTGCAGAGAAGAAAAAGACTTCAAAAAGGAAGGCTGCAAAAGCCAATTCAAAATCAGTTAAGGCTGAGAATAAGGGTGAAGAGCAGATGAATGATGGAGAAAAAACAGTTAAAAAGAAAAAATCTTCAGTAAAAGAGCCGGTAAGTGATATTGATTTGACTGAGCTGGATATTGTTGAGTCTGATGATGTGGAGATGCAGGAATTTGACGATGAACTGGCAGATGAAGTTTTGTTGGAATTAAAGTTTGAATTTGATGCGCCGATTGATGAAAAGACTGACAGGGAGGGAGATTCTGAGGAGAATCAAACTAAGTTTTTAGTCAAGCTTAATGAAATGGTTGAAAAAGCAAAGAAAAAGGACGGTGTAGTTGACAGGGATTTTGTCAATGATGGTTTAAGAGGTATTGTATATACCAGTTCAATGCAGCTTGCTCTATTTGAACGTTTTGAAAAGGAAAGTATTACAGTTCTTGATAAAGATGACGATTTGATTTTGGAAAACGAAGGGGATACAGTTGTTGAGAATATTGATTTATCTGTACCGGATGGAATTAGTATTGAAGATCCTGTTCGTATGTATTTGAAGGAGATTGGTAAGGTGCCGCTGCTAAGTGCAGAGGAGGAAAGAACTCTGGCGGAGGCTATGGAAAATGGCGATGAGCGCGCTAAGAAGAAGCTGGCAGAGGCAAATTTGCGTTTGGTTGTCAGTATAGCAAAAAGATATGTGGGGCGTGGAATGCTGTTTTTGGATTTGATTCAGGAAGGGAATCTTGGACTTATCAAGGCTGTGGAGAAGTTTGATTATCGTAAGGGATACAAGTTCAGCACATATGCTACATGGTGGATTCGTCAGGCAATTACAAGGGCGATTGCAGACCAAGCCAGGACTATCCGTATTCCTGTTCATATGGTGGAGACGATTAACAAGCTTATTCGTATTTCAAGACAACTGCTTCAAGAGCTTGGAAGAGAGGCTACTCCTGATGAGATTGCAAAGGAGATGAAGATTCCGGTAGAGCGTGTGCGTGAGATTTTAAAGATTTCCCAAGAACCGGTATCTTTAGAAACGCCTATTGGTGAGGAAGAAGACAGCCATTTAGGAGATTTTATTCAGGATGAGAACGTTCCGGTGCCAGCGGATGCGGCTGCCTATACGCTGCTTAGAGAACAGTTGGAGGAGGTTTTGGAAACTCTGACGGAAAGGGAACAGAAGGTACTTAAGCTTAGATTTGGCATGGAAGATGGACGGGCAAGGACATTGGAAGAAGTAGGTAAGGAGTTTCAGGTTACAAGAGAGAGGATTCGCCAAATTGAGGCTAAGGCTTTGCGCAAGTTAAGGCATCCAAGCAGAAGCCGCAAGTTGAAGGATTTTCTGGATAATTAGTAATTTTTGAGGAAAAGCATATGGAGTTATCTTACCGGATGAAACAGATTGCGGACTGTGTAACCGATGGCATGAGAATAGCTGATGTGGGTACAGACCATGGTTTTATCCCGATTTATTTAGTTGAGGAGGGAAGAATTCCCTCTGCTATTGCAATGGATATTGGAGAAGGTCCTCTGAAAAGGGCGTCAGACCATGTATGTCAGCATGGTCTTAATAATATGATAGAATGCCGGATTAGTGACGGGCTTATGAATCTAAGGGCTGATGAGGCGGATACTATTATTATTTCAGGAATGGGAGGAGGATTAATGAGCCGCATTCTTGAAGCAGGAGAGAGCGTACTTTTGGGAAACAAAGAATTAGTATTGCAGCCGCAATCGGAAAATTATAAGATAAGGAAAACACTCCACAATATGCATTATCGGATTGTGGAGGAGCGTTTTTTTCAAGATGAAGGGAAATATTATAATATTATAAAGGCGCATCCGGGAGAGGAACGGTACGAGTTTCCGTGGGAATATACATATGGAAAGCTTTTGTTGGAATCGGCGGATATTAAGCTTAAGGAGTTTATAAAAAATAGGTATTATAAATGGCAGGAGATTTGCCTGAGCTTACAGGATAAGGGGGCAGGTCAGACTGAAAAACAAAATAGGCGGTATAAGGAGTTGTCGCTGGAGCTTAAGGAGTTGGAGAGACTGCTTAAGGTTTACTGGGATTCTACAGTTTAGTAAGCGTTTTACACAAGAGGTATAATCAGGAGGGAATGGGAATACATTGAAATGTGAAGAAATAGTTAAGTGTTTAGAGAGGTTAAGTCCAAGAAAGTACGCATGTGACTGGGATAATGTGGGACTTTTGGTGGGACGCAGACAGCAGGAGGTAGATAAGGTTTTTATTGCCCTTGATCCAAGCTATGATGCGGTGCAGCAGGCGATAGAACATCATGCGGATATGTTAATTACTCATCATCCGATGATTTTTAAACCGATAAAACAGATAAACGATGATTCCGTTTTAGGAAAAAAGATTTTGTCCTTGGCGGAAAATCATATTGCGTATTATGCAATGCATACAAATTTTGATATTGTTGGCTCTATGGCGGACGCGGCAGCAGAGCGTATTGGAATTAACGAAGGCGAACCTCTTGAAGTGACCAGTATAGATGGGGAAAGTCCGGAAGGTATTGGAAGAGTAGGCGAGCTTTCAAATGAGATGAGTTTAGAGGAATTGGCAGAATTAGTTAAGAAGAAATTCAACATAGAAACGGTTATGGTTTATGGTGAGTTAAAGTGCAGGGTAAAGCGTATTGCCATATGTCCGGGCTCCGGTAAGAGTGAGATAGGCGAGGCGATTGCCAAGGGAGCGCAGGTTTTGATTACGGGTGATATTGGACATCATGAGGGGCTTGATGCGGTAGAGGAGGGATTACCCATTATTGATGCAACCCATTATGGACTGGAACATATTTTTATGGATTTTATAAAGGAATATATAGAGAAGAACTTAGACTTGGAAATAATTTTGCATGAAACCGGCTCTTTATGTCGGTTTTTATAGGAAGGAGTAGATTATTATGATAGAGATTCAGGGGAGGCTATCGTCAGATACTTATGAGTGTGAAAATGGCAGTGTAAAGTTATTGGAATTGGCAAATAAGTACAAGAGTCAGGAAAAACATAGTATAGTATTGGCTTATTTGAATGGCAGGCTGTCTGAGCTTAACAGGGAGGCAAGGGATAATGATGTTGTAAGATGGGTTACAACTGCGGATACAATAGGTCAGCAGACGTATCGCAGAAGCGCTATTTTGCTTATGTTAAAGGCAATGCAGGATGTTACAAAGGATATAGGTAAGGTTAATGTAAGTGTGAATTATTCTGTTAATCAGGCGTTATATTGTGAGTTGATTGAGCCTACTGTTATAACGCCTACAGCAGAACTTTTAGATAAGCTAAAAACCCGTATGAATGAGTTGGTAGAGCAGGATTTGCCCATTAAGAAGAAGAATATGAATACATATGAGGCGCTTGCGCTTTTTAAAGAACGTGGAATGAAGGATAAGGAGCAGCTTTTCAAGTATCGGCGTGTATCAAAGACTAATGTGTATTATCTTGAGGATTATGTAGATTATTTTTACGGATATATGGTTCCGTCTACAGGTTATCTTAAATATTTTGATATTGAGGCATACGAAGATGGATTTATGCTGGTGCTGCCGGATAAATCCAACCCTTCCGTAACGCCAAAGTTTCGTCCGCAGCATAAGTTGTTTGAGGTGTTAAAGCAGGCTGAGAGATGGGGAGATATGCTTGAAGTCGGTACGGTGGGCGCATTAAACGACCTGATTGCTAAGGGCGGCATGAATGAAATGGTACTGGTTCAGGAGGCGTTGATGGAGAAAAACATCGGCGATATTGCGAAACAGATTGCAGAGCAGAATAAAAAAGTAGTGCTGATTGCAGGGCCTTCTTCTTCAGGAAAGACAACATTTTCACATCGTCTGTCAGTACAGCTTAGGGCTAATGGGCTTCATCCGCATCCCATTGCCATGGATAATTATTTTGTCAATCGGGAGGATACGCCTCTTGACGAAGATGGTAAACTGAATTTTGAATGTATTGATGCTATGGATGTTAAGCAGTTTAATGAGGATATGAGCAATCTTGTAAAGGGCAGGACTGTGGAGATGCCTTCATTTAACTTTAAGATAGGGAAGCGTGAATATAAGGGAAATACAAAAACGCTGGGAACAGATGATGTGCTGGTTATTGAGGGAATCCATGGACTGAATCCGAGAATGTCGGAGGCTTTGTCTGATAACGATAAGTTTAAGATTTACATAAGCGCTTTGACACAGCTTAATATTGATGAACATAACCGGATTCCAACAACTGACGGAAGGCTGATTCGGCGTATTGTCCGCGATGCAAAGCATCGTGGAACATTGGCGAAGGATACTATTGCTATGTGGCATTCTGTAAGACGCGGTGAGGAGGAGAATATTTTCCCATATCAGGAAAATGCTGATGCTATGTTCAATTCTGCATTGATATATGAACAGGCGGTTTTAAAGCAATATGCGGAGCCTTTATTGTTTGCAATTCCAAAGGATTGTCCGGAGTATCAGGAGGCGAAAAGGCTTCTTAAGTTTTTTGATTATTTTCTTGGCGTTGGCAGCGACAATTTACCTAACAATTCTATTATACGTGAGTTTATTGGAGGAAGCTGCTTTGACGTTTAATTGAAGTTTATATATCAGATAGGAAAGTGTCTGCGAAAGCAGACTTGAGTCCTAAGCCAAGACTATTAAGAGAGTCTTGAAAATTTGGGCCGGATAAATGGTCGCGGCTGCTATATCCGAAAGGTGGCAGGTGAGGAAAGTCCGGGCTTCATAGGGCAGGGTGCCGGATAACGTCCGGTGGAGGTAACTCCCAGGCTAGTGCAACAGAAAATAACCGCCAGCGAAAGCTGGTAAGGGTGAAACGGTGAGGTAAGAGCTCACCGCCATATTGGTAACAATGTGGGCGGATGTAAACCCCACTCGAAGCAAGACCAAAATGGGAATTATGCGGCGGCCCGTCGCGTTCCCGGGTAGGTTGCTTGAGCTGTCTGGTAACAGGCAGCCTAGATAGATGACCATTCAAGACAGAACCCGGCTTATCGTCCGGCCCGATTAGAGTTTCGTAAGTCGAAACTCTTTTTTTTGTGCGTAAGAAGACGCCAGCTGATAAATGCTCTTTGAAGATGCGTTAAAGATTCGGGGAAGAAGGCAAAATAGAATCCTAAGCCGAGACTCGCAAGCAGATTTTGAAATTAGACAAATTTCTAATGCCGATAAAAAGCTCAAATATGCAAAATAAAATAATAGTAATATAATTAGCTTTGCACAAGAAAAAATCAATTTACAAATATTTACATTAGATAATTTTCTAATAGTGGAAAGAATTTAAAAAATGGTCACA
>CANQSN010000058.1 GCA_947626505.1 uncultured Lachnospiraceae bacterium | reverse complement strand
ACCTTAAGATTAGCAACATTATCTATAGGTATTATAATCTGAAATATATTGTCCTCAATAAATAAAGGAATTCCACCTGAGTAAAGTTTTGTATATTTATTTGTATTTCGCATACCCGATCCAAGTTCATCAGCATAACCTATTTCTCTGAAAACCTTTGAGATTGCTGGATTTTTAGGAAATGCTTTAAACTTATTCAACTGAAGTTCTCCATGTCCATGCGGCAGGTTACTATTCTCTGTATATATATTGTCCTTTTCAATAACAAATTTTGCCGAGTAAGCACTGGAATAATCCCTATGGGCTAAAATGTTTGAAATAATCTCTCTAAGGATTTTATCTCTTGCACTTACACTCTGTTCTCCATCAAGAACAAAAACATCATTCAAATGTTTTTTGCCAAAATCCATCAGTCTGCGAAAGCTATCTATGAGATTTGTAATTATGACTTCTCTATCATCATAACGATCCATATTCTTTACCCTGTAAATGGCATCCGTCTTATATTGCGGCAACACCGACATAATTGTGCTGTCCTTGCCAAAAAGTAATATTGCTGCAAGAGTGATTCCTTCTTTTCCTGTATCTGAATCCGTCAAAATCAAACCTAAACTTCTAAGAATCTCCTCTTCATTCATATCTGTCCATGCATGGTTGTCTACTCTTCCCATCGCCAATTTCTTTGCTCTTTTGATAACATCAAAATCCAAAAACTCCAACCCAAGATTAGGATACACCTTATTTACAAAATATGTGCTTTGCTTCCTCGCATACATTTTATAGACTAATTCAGCATTATCCGTAATGTCAATATCACCTTCATACGTTCTGTCAAAAATACGTCCATTTATACGTCTAACCTGATTACCTTCAGGCACCCGAATGTATATAATCTTCTTTCCATCTATTTCATAATCCTCTGGCATAAGATACATTGGAGGATTGATTTTGTTGGAATTATTAATGGCTGTAGTAAAGTCTTTCTTCATTTTATCAATCTTATTCGGATTAACACCACATATTTCCTTTGTTTCATCAACTACGCCAAGAAAAATGTGTCCACCATCTCTATTGTTAAAAGAACACACAGACTCATATAAATCTTTATTCAATTTATCCTGTGATTTCTTGAATTCAATGTCAATCTTCTCGCCTGTATCAATAAGCTTTTTTAGTTCTTCTATTGTCATGCAAACACCTCCACTTAATTTCTTATGCTATTTTACAGGACTCTAATCAACATACCATACTTTCGCCCTTCTTTTGCAACTCTTTCAAAAATATTGTATCCTACTGCACCATAGTTTATTTCATTCTTAATCGTAATCTAGTTCTGCTTTCATGCGTAACTGGGCTAAGATTTCTTTCTTGGAATCATACCCTTCAAGCTCTATTTTACCACAAAACTCTGTGTCTATAAAGGGACAGGTTTCATAAAAGTGTTTCATAAAAATACCACTTATTTCATTTGCAATCAGAGCTATATTAAACAATTGCGTGTTCTAACAGAAAGCTCAATTAAATTGACTTTTGCATTTATATGTGATATAGTGCCGAATATCGCAGAAATTGGGATAAGAAAATATCTGCTAAAGCAGACTTGAAGCTTGAAAAACAACAGTACATCTGAAAAGTTATTATGGAAAGATAGAAAGGAAAATTTTATGCCTACAAATTTTTTGGAACAGGAATCGATATCGGCAAATAAGAGATTTCGCCGACTACAACTGATTTTCATCGCATTTTTTATCACATGCCTTGCAGTCATTTATTTTTTGGTGGGCGACGAACTTTTTGATTTTAGCGATACAAGGACAAAACAGATTGTTGCCATATTACTTGGCTTAGTGGGAATTATGCTGATTTCCAGCATTATAGTCCTAATCCTCACCATGCGGCCGGCAAAAAACGGAAAAAATCTGCTGCTTCCTTTAAAGGAAACGACACAGGAGAAGGCGGCGGAGATTATCAACCGAGAGGTAGCAGAAGGGAAAATCCTGTATGAGTATAAACAGCATAAACTCACGTGGATTTTGCTGACTCCTTCATATCTGCTGCTATTCGGATACAGTATGGAAAAAATAAGGGCGATTCCCTGTAATCAGATTCTGTGGATTGGCTCCCAGATAGGCTATAAGGGAGGACCGTATTATGTCCGCCTAATTATATTTACGAGAGAAAAAATGATTGATTGTATTGTAGAAAGTGTAGAACAAGCACAGCGGATTGCTGAGGAACTGTATCGCCACATTCCAAATGTGTTCCGCAATCTCGAATGGCAAGACGTCAACTTTCCGCATATGCTTGAAGAACTGTATAATTCAGACCGCAACCGGTTTCTGAAGTTGTACGAAACAGAAAAAGAAAATACAGAGGGCAGGTTGTAAAAGTGTTTTATTTTTTCAGTTGAAACTGTGCAATCGTGTCCCTCAAGGACTGTGCACTCTCTCTCAAATTAATTGAAACCGCAGTATTTTCCTGTGCGCTTGCGGCATTATTCTCAACCATCTCGCTGATTTCCTGAATATTTGCAACAATTTCGTCCATTGAACTTTTCTGTGTTTCAACAGAATTTACGATTTCATCAACCATTTCCGTATTTCCAGCAGAATATTGTGCGCTGTCGGAAAGCGTTTTGGCGGTTCTCTCCACAAGTTCTTTTCCTTTTTCTACCGATTCCAGAGAGTGGTTAATCACGTTGCTAATCCTTGCGGCGGACTGCGAACTCTGCGCCGACAACTCGGAAATCTCATCGGCTACAACTGAAAATCCCCTGCCGCTTTCACCGGCTCTCGCCGCCTCGATTGAAGCGTTTAAGGCAAGCAGGTTGGTATTGCTTGCAATGCTGTTAATCTCTGTTACGAACTCTGCAATCTCACCATAACAAGACATAATATCATCCATTGCCTCGACAAGTTTTCCCATTTCCGTATTTCCAATCGCCAGTCGCTCATTTGCAATATTGCCATTGTCCTTAATGGACTCCGCAGCTTCAACAATATTCTCCATATTTTCCGCAAGGCTTTTTATCTCCTGAAAAAGGTTCTGTACCGCATTGTTCTGCAGCGAAGCTGTCGTTGCGACGCTTTCGCTTGTTGCGGAAAGCTGATCCGAATCCTCTAACAGAACTGCCGACTGTTTATTAATCTCCGAAAAACTTTCATTGAGAACGGAAAGAATGCCGCTGAGCGCCTTCTTAATATTTTCATAATCTCCTGCGTATTCTCCTTCCACCTCAAAATCCAGATTCTTTTCTGAAATGGCTGTTACCGTATTTGTAATCCCTGAAATATAGTACTGTAATTTTTTTATCGTTTCATTCAGCGCAAGCGACAATGCATTTACTTCGCGAGAGTGCTCGTCGACCTGAAAACTGTAATCCAGTTCTCCATCTGATATCTTGCTTACGTTCAACGCCAGCTCCTTCAATGGCGCAAACATAGGGCTGATTCCGCTTGAAAGCTGAAACTTTAACAGTTTTGTCATTCCAACGCTGAACGCCGCTGACAGCAGGATGGTAATCGCAATCACGATAAGAAGACCTGTCATCGGAATCACAGCCACTACCGTCCAATCAGTCGACTTCATCTTGTCGCTGACTGCAAATTTCAGTCCGCCTTTATAATCGCGGATAACCTTTGTTGCCTGTTCTTTTTTATATACGTCTTTGTACGCCCCATTCAATGCATCCGATACTGTTGAACTTTTTTCTGCGCTCAGGGCGATTTCCTTATTCGGATGAGTCAGAATTGTACCTTTCCCAGATACCAGAAAGATATAATTCCCGTTGCGGTAAGAATCTTCTATCAGAGAGACCAAATCATTCATATACATGTCGAGTCCTGCAACGCCAACAAATGTTTTGTCTTCGTAAATCGCCTTAGACAGCGTGATACAAATATTTCCTGTCTGCTCATCTACATACGGTTCCGACACATATACATCATCTGTTGCCTCCGCTCCGCTGTACCACTCGCGCTCTGATACAATAAAATCCGCCTCCGGCACCCAGCCTCCTGACATATAGGTCATAATTCCATCTTTATAAATGGCATCTTCCTGCTTCACGCATACATATACCGCAGAAACATCATCATACAATTCTACCATTTTGTCTACATATTTAGAATAATCCGCCTTTGCTGTTTCCGACGACGCTCCCGTCGCTATCGTATTGATAAATGCGACTTTCTCCGACATGGTGTTATCAATTTTTGAACCGTATAGCTTTACATTCTCCTTATTACTGCTGACCGTATAATAACTGATAATGACAAACACTATCAAACCTGCCAGAATACAAAGTCCGTAAATAATCCTCTTTACCAACTGGTTCACTTTCTTATTTACGTTATAATTTAATTCCTCTAATTTCATATGACACATCTCTCCTAGCAATAATATATTTTATCCATATTCCCAAACACGTTTACTTTAAAAACCGCCTTCTACCCCCCCCCGCATGATTTGTCTAAAATTTACAAAACAGCGGTATTTTTATACTTTTTTATTATATTAAGTAGAAACTAAATTTGTCAATGTTTCAAGCAGATTCACTTGTTTTTTATGTCATATCACTTGCATTTTTGCGTTTTATGGTTTATAAATAAAACAGACAGATGGTATGACCGCAAGGAGGAATTTATGAAAACAAAAGATTTAATCCGACGCTCGATTTTTATTATAACGGAATATTTCAAAAACAACACTGAACCTTTTTTTGAGAACATCAGCGATGATGTTTTATGGATTGGCCCCGCTCAGCGGCAGCAGATACAGGGCAAAGAAAATATGATACAGGCATGGGCAAAGGAGAAACATGTCCTGACATTTACCATGGGTGACATTAAGGTCATAACTGTATCTCCCGCCGCCCATGTAAGGGAGATTATTCTGCACTACGACGTTTACACTCACTATCCCAGCGGCTATACGCATTTGCGTGAACAAAGGCTTCATTATACATGGCGTGAGAAACAAGTGAAAACTGAGAAAGGGAGCGAGTATCGGTCTGAGATTATCATGCTGCACGTCAGCAATGCATCCCTCTCCGACAAGCGGGACTCAATCTATCCCATCCACTATGATCAAATAGCAGCGTCCACGCCTGCCTTTTCTGAACCGGAACGCTATATTACCGCAAAAACTTCGGATATGATTGTACACCGTATTGCGGCAAGTCGTATTCTCTATATCGAAACTGTAAAGCGATCAGCGAAACTGCAGATACACACTAAAAACGATACGATTATCGTATGCGGAACGCTGCCTGAATTTGAAAAAGATTACCCGGGACTTTTTCTTAGAATACATGCCAGCTATCTGCTCAACCCTGCCCATGTGCGCAAAATCCGTCGTTTCTGCGTGACCTTGTCTGACGGAACGGAGCTTCCTATCCCCGAAAAGAAATACACTCGAATAAAAGCGCAGCTCCTGCAAAAAGACATGAGCAAACAGCCAGAGCATGAGGAATCCTAAATATATCTAATATATACTTTTCTAACGCTCTCAACATAAACTTTTTTAATCGGCTTGTGTTTTGGTATCGTGATGGGCGTCAATATTTGTTTCAAATTCAAATATTAAAATTGGATATTTTTTAATCATTCTAATTCATATCACAATTCTTACTTTATATTTGTGCCTTAAAGGATTCAGCGTCCAATCATTAAAATCAACTATTTTATCATTTTGCAATCTTCCTAAAACAATACCAGGATCACGATTTATTTTATTTGCAAATTCATTAATTGATTGTAAATCAAATTTTGCACATTCAACAAACTTTTGGTACTGGTCACTTGGTATCAGACTATCTTGTGCAAACTTATTTGCAGCTTCTTCCTGCTCCCCGGTTTCCTTTTCAAACGATATTCCATAGTCTCCATTTATAATATGTCCTATTTCATGAAATAAAGTAAACCAAAATGAGTCAGCGTTCAACCTTCGATCATTTACCATTAGCATAATATTCTCACCAATTTTTTTTGTTGCACCATTAATCTTCGAACCTGCAATGTTTGGCAGAATGACAAAAATTACACCAGTTTCCAAAAAAACTTTTCTAATTAATGGATAAAATTCTTCATGATTTCTAGTAAGTGTCAAAGCATATTTTACAGCTTCTTCAAACTTTTTTTTATTAAATCTGGGGGCTTCTATTTTTAACGCCTTATTAGTTGCAATTTGTACCATTGCATTTGCTTTAACAATACTGGCTTCCGTTAGTTCCTCTGTTGAACTTCTAAAGCTAACAGCCATGTCTCTTTTACTCAATACAGTAAGTGTCGCTACATTAAGAAATGTTCTTAACGCCTTAATTTGTTCATCCTTCTGTCTTGATAAATCTGGTAATCCGTAATTTTCTCTAAAAAATTTATAATCAAAGTATTTAATGATTTTTCTTTCTTCCGCAAGTTCTTCTTCCGACCTAAATTCTGCAATCAACGCATCATATGCATTTTGAAGATTTAACCAATAATTCACGCTGGTTCCAATCATTCGTGATAATTTCATTGCAATATCAATTGATAAGCTCTGCTCACCCCGAATTAAAATACTTAAATTTTTAGGCGTAGTATCAAGTCTCTTTGCAAAATCCTCTTGAGTCAATCCACTTTCTTCAACAATTTCTTTTATATAATAACCTGGGTGAAATGCAATCTTATTATTATACTCAATATAGTTACTCATAATGTTTGCTCACCTCCGCAACTTCCACTATCCTAACACTTTCCGCTATTTCATCAATTTTACAAGAATTATATGGCTGTTCACTTTCATCCAACGGTTCTAAAATAATTCTCCATTGCTCACGTCTTGATTTTACATCAATTGCAAAATATCCTTCCAAATCTCTACCGTTTTTATTTTTCAATTTATGAAAATGAAAGGCGGGTTGTACAATAATATCTTTTATAGTATCAGCTCGCTTCAATGCATTTATTCGAGCCATAAGACTTTTTGCCAACATTGTATTTCCGTCAAAAAATTTTTTTGCCATCCTTAAGTCTTCGCATATATTTTCAACTTTATCAGTTGCATAAACTACTTTCAAATACACCCTCCTCATAATTAAATTACCTATTAGGTAATTTAATTATACTATTATCCTATGCGTAAGTCAACAAAGTATTACGATTTTTTCCATAGCTCAAATTTAAATGAAATTAGGCAGACTTTGTCCACCCAATTTACATCGTCATATCAAAACTCTTTCTCAAATGGTGTAGTAAACGCCTTTTCTCTCTATATCTTGCAGTGGCAGATGCAAGAATCAGTATAATGTGTGAGAGTAAGAAAAGCTTCCATTAATTTATAAGTTTACAATATTTTTAACTCATCAATAACATCAAACTTTAATATATATATTCTTAAGCGACCTGTCAAATATAAGCATGTTTAAGGGAATTTGAAGTCAGGCAGGAGAACTGAACCGCCTGTGGCGTCTGGAAGCAACATCTGAAAAATATACTTGAAGTCTTTTGCATACTGTGATATAGTAGGTATAGAAAAGGATGCCACCGATAGATGGCTGGCCCGATTTTTAAACAACTAAAAAGAAATAGCCGCTCAACTTGTCAGGTCGGGGCGGCTATTCCTGTGTCTTATGATTATCGTTACGCCCCATGGCGTATCCGATACTAAAGCAGGTCAGTCCGAAACTGAGCACTGCGAGAAGTCCTTCAATCGTCAACATGAGCGTCGCCCTCCTTTCCAGCAGATTCCCTTGCGGGTTTCTATGTAAACGGAGGGTCACAGTTCCCTCCGGAGAGGGCCAGACACTTACTCTCTCCCCTTTTCACCCGACATTTCATAAAATTCTTTGGTTTCATCAATATCCTCCACTGGCGGCTTTAATCCCTCTATTTCCAAATGGTTTTTCTGTGCATAATCCCAAAACGCTGCATGAACCGCTTCCTCTGCCAAGAGAGAACAATGCACCTTCACATCAGGAAGACCTCCCAATGCTTCCTGTACCGCTTTATTCGTGAGCTGCAACGCTTCTTTTACAGATTTTCCCTTAATCATCTCCGTTGCCATACTGCTGGTTGCTACAGCCGCACCGCAGCCAAATGTCTTAAACTTACAGTCCTGAATAATCTGCTCATCATTTACATCAAGATAAATGCGCATAATATCCCCGCACTTTGCATTTCCAACAGTTCCTACACCGCTGGCGTCTTCAATTTCTCCCACATTACGGGGATTACTGAAATGTTCCATCACTGTTTCACTATATTCTATTACCTGACTCATATTATCTCTCCATTTCTAATATAATTAATCGTTCTGTTTCTTCTCGGATTTTACAAAATCTTCGTATAACGGCGACATATTCCTTAGTCTTTCCACAATCTGCTTTAATTCCTCTACCACATAATCAATCTCCTCTTTTGTGTTTTCCTCTGATAAAGTAAGACGCAGGGAACCATGCGCTATCTCATGCGGCAATCCGATGGCAAGCAAAACATGAGACGGATCAAGAGAGCCCGATGTGCAGGCAGAACCACTAGAGCCCGCAATCCCTTTCTGATCTAACAGAATCAATAACGATTCCCCTTCAATAAAGCGAAAACTGAAATTCGCATTGCCTGATAAGCGATTGGTCTTATGCCCATTCAGCCTTGTGTAAGGCACTTCCGAAAGAACTCTTTCAATCAAATAATCTCGCAGCTCAGTCTCATAGTTACGCCTCCTATCCATCTCTCTTTCTGCGATTTCAGTGGCTTTGCCAAATCCTACAATAGCTGGAGTATTATAGGTTCCGGCTCTGCGCCCACGCTCCTGCGCACCTCCATGAATAAATGGTCCGATTTTTACCGAATTACGCAAATACAATATTCCCACACCCTTTGGCCCATTCATTTTATGACCGCTGGCGCTCAGCATATCTATATTTAACTGATTCACATCTATCGGTTCATGTCCATATGCCTGTACTGCATCTGTGTGAAACAGTATGCCATGCTCATGGGCAATCGAACCAATTTCTTTTATTGGCTGTATTGTCCCAATCTCATTATTGGCAAACATGACAGATATGAGTATTGTATCTTCCCGAATCGCTGCTTTTAACTCGTCCATTTTTACCACGCCATATTCATCTACATCAATGTAGCTGATTTCATAACCAAGTTTTTCTAAATATTCGCAGGTATTAAGAATGGCATGATGCTCAATCTTTGATGTAATGATATGTTTTCCCTTCTCTCTTTTTGCAAATGCTACCGCTTTCAGCGCCCAGTTGTCCGATTCGCTTCCGCTGCCTGTAAAATAAATTTCTTCCGGTTTTGCCCCAAGAAATTTTGCTACCGTCTCCCTTGCGTCTTCGATTGCCTTTTTACTTTTGCCTGCAAAGCTGTAAATACTTGATGCATTACCGTACAACTCTTTCCAATATGGCTGCATTGCCTCATATACTTCCTCTTTTACCTTTGTTGTAGCAGCGTTATCTAAATAAATAAATTTGCTCATCGTCACTCCTCCGTATTCTTTTTATTCAAGACTCATTTGCGAGTCTTGGCGCGAGATTCAGGTCTGTTTTAGCAGACACTTTCCTATCCAAATCTTTCGCTATGCGAAAAGAGGCTGACAGTTACCCTACAGCCTCCGCATCACAAATAATTACTGTTTATTTTTTCACTTTTAATTTTCTTTACAAATCAGTTTTAATCACTAAAAAGCGGCGTAGACAAATATCTGTCACCGGAATCAGGAAGCAGCACAACAATTGTCTTTCCTGCATTTTCCGGTCTGGATGCGAGAATGGTTGCTGCCTTAAGGGCTGCCCCGGATGAAATGCCTACAAGAATCCCCTCCGCCAATGCAAATGCCTTTCCTTCAGCAAATGCATCTTCATTTTCTATCGCAATCACTTCATCATAAACTTTTGTATTCAATACTTCCGGAACAAATCCGGCTCCAATACCCTGAATCTTATGCGCGCCCGGCGTCCCCTTAGACAGAACAGGGCTTGTAGCCGGCTCTACTGCCACTACCTTGACATCCGGATTCTGTTCCTTCAGATACTCGCCAACGCCGGTTACAGTTCCGCCTGTACCGACGCCTGCCACAAAAATATCCACCTTTCCATCTGTCTGTTTCCAGATTTCCGGTCCCGTTGTAGCTTTATGGACAGCCGGATTTGCCGGATTGACGAACTGTCCGAGAATCACTGCACCGTCAATTTCTTTTTCCAGCTCCTCTGCCTTTGCAATGGCTCCTTTCATGCCCTTCGCGCCTTCCGTCAATACCAGTTCTGCACCATAGGCTTTCAAGAGATTTCTCCTCTCCACGCTCATTGTATCAGGAAGGGTAAGAATTGCTTTATATCCCTTAGCAGCCGCTACCGCCGCCAGGCCAATTCCCGTATTACCGCTTGTCGGTTCAATAATCGTTGCCCCGGGCTTTATTTTCCCGCTTTTCTCAGCATCCTCTATCATGGCTAATGCAATTCTGTCCTTGACCGAACCGGCCGGATTCAGGTATTCCAGTTTTGCTATCAGTTGTACACCTTTCACACCAGCCCTTTCACTATAACGGTTGAGTTTCAGTAATGGTGTACCTCCAATTAATTCTAATGCACTTTCTTTGATTTCTGACATATCGCTTACCTCCTTTTTATTTCCTATCTTTTTAATAGGATATATATGTATTTAATAATGTCATTATAATACCTACCCTTTTTCTTGTCAATTCTTTTTCTCTAGTTACACTCTTTTGTTTTGCTTATAACTGTCTATAACGTCATCCTATTACGGATAAACTTCACTCCATTTTCGACGTACCCATTGTTTTCTTCCACAGAGCCGCCTTTAACATTTCATATCGCTTTCTCTTTTCTTCCTTACCAAAATGTCCGGCAGCTTCCCTGTCCTGAACGGGATTATTTTCATAACACAGTTTCTTTACCTGCTGTCCATATTGTTCGCTTGTCAGGTCGAAAACAACGCCATCAACAACATTGTAGCAGTGAGTTCCCCCACTTTCTGTTGTCATTCCGCAAACCTCGCCTCCAAAGATATCTTGTGCTAAAAAAGCGGTAATGGAGCATTGTCCCAATGTCATGTTGTGAATACTCCATTCCTGCCTCATTCTCGGCGCGCAGGTGTCGGCGCACCAAATACCTGATAAGGCATCGTATAAATCCAATGGCGTTTCTATTCCGAGATATGTCTGATTTTTCGCATGAATGTCTGCCACATTTTCCTGTCCATAAAAATAATGTCTGGAACGAACTGCCTCTTTTAGCTGCTTTAAAGCCTCCTCTAATATTACTCTCGGACAGGCTACATTAAACCTCTCAAAGCCTTCTCCGGCTTTTCCAAAGATAGCGCCGGAATTCAGCCAGAGATTCGCTTTTTTCACAATAAGTTCTTCCAATTCTGATTCCGATAATCCAAGCCTTCTAAAATCCACCCAGACAAGATAGGTTCCCTCCGGTTCCGTCATGGTAAGCTGCGGCAGTTTGCTTTCAAGGTATTCTTTCATAAACCGGATATTGCCCTGCACATACTCCATCATTGCCTCATACCACTCATTCCCATAACGGTACGCCGCTTCACAGGCAGTAAGAGCAATCGTATTTAACAGGTTATACCCTGCCGCTGCAATCTGTTTCTTAAACTGTCTGCGAAGCTTCCCATCCGGAATAAAGATATTGGAAATCTGAAGTCCTGCAAGATTAAATGTTTTTGCCGGAGATGTGCAGGTAACAGATATTTCTTCAAACTCTTTTCTCAGGTTGGCAAAGACAATATGTTTTCTATTTCCAAACACGAAATCTTCATGGATTTCATCGCTCACGACAATAACATGATATTTCAGGCATATTTCCCCAATCTTAAGCAGCTCTTCTTCCGTCCACACCCTGCCTGCCGGATTATGCGGGCTGCAGAGCAAGAACAATTTAATATGGTTCTCTGCAATTTTTCTCTCAAAATCCTCAAAGTCTATGTGGTAACGTCCGTCTTCTCCTAAGATTAAATCATTGCTGACTGCTTTCCTGCCATTATCCTTTATCACCTTCGTAAAAGGATAGTAGACAGGCTGCTGTATCAGCACCGCATCCCCGTCTTTTGAATACGCCTTTACTGACATGGCAAGCGCAAACACCACGCCGGGAGTTTTTACCAGCCAATTTCTTTTTACTTGCCAGCCATGCCTCTTTTCCATCCAGCCTGCTGTCGCTTCAAAATACCGTTCCCCGCTCTCGGTATATCCAAAAATCCCATGCTCCACCCTTTTGTGAATGGCATCCAGTATCTTATCCGACGTCTTAAAATCCATATCTGCCACCCATAATGGCAAAATATCTTCCGGTTTCCTATATTTTTCTGCAAAATCGTATTTCAGGCAATCCGTATTTCTTCTATCAATCACAGTGTCAAAATCAATATTTTTTTCTTTCATTTTTTCCCTCTTTTCTAAAAAATAAATTGCGCCAGTGTTATATTCTTCCTGTCTCTCTATTAGTTTTATATCCTATTGTTTTAATAGGCTTTATTAGCAATAATATCACAGGCTCATAAATCTTTCAAGATAATAATGCTCATACTATGTCATCCTGTTATAAGAAAAAGTTATTACCAGTTAAAAATAATAAGAATTGGACATAAAATGACAGGCATGTTACTATCTTTTTGCGCAAAACATATCAAAACAGCAGGATATGGAGATTTTGCCGAAAGGAGCGTGGTTGAGTGGCATTAATTGAATTACATCATATCGACAAGTGTTTTCAACAAAACGGTGAGAAGATATTAGTCCTTAAAGATATTAATCTTTCCATCCATGCGGCAGATATTTATGGGATTATCGGAATGTCTGGCGCCGGAAAAAGCACTCTGGTACGATGTTTAAATTATCTGGAACGTCCTACAAATGGCGAAGTTGTAATTGATGGGAAGACATTAGGAACTCTTTCCGAGAAAGAACTACGCAAAGAACGCAGCGATATTGCCATGATATTTCAGAATTTTAATCTTCTAATGCAAAAAAATGTACT
>CANQSN010000057.1 GCA_947626505.1 uncultured Lachnospiraceae bacterium | reverse complement strand
AGGCTTGAGCCTTACATGGTTTACGAGGGCAAGCTTCATGAATATGTTGAATATAGAAAAAAACATAAGAATATGGATGATAACTCTATTAAACGGGTGGAATACTTAAAATATCCTAAAATGCTGGAGGATATAATAGCTCAAAAGGAAATGAATCTTAATAATGTGGTATAGTGTTCGCGAGGTACGCACGGAAAAAGATGGTATAACAACGATAATAATACAAGTCATTGTAGATGCGCTTTACAATGACTTGTATTTCTATTTAATAGCAAATCTTGGGAAATATATAAATAATAAATGGAATTCATATTACAAAGTTTTTATTGGTTCAGAATAGTATGGTTTGTTTTTATTATGGTTCGTGGAATAGAATCCTTGGCATTATACCAAGGCTCTTTTTCGTAGCGGTAATCATATTTGTTAATGAACCATTCCAAGTCGTCGTTTACACGTTTTGCGTTGCTAAAAAACACATCGTCCAAAACTCTTAAAAATTCATCAAGCTCGCTTCCCTTTAACAGAGTTGGAGCCATGTCGTAAAGCTCTCCATAATGGTAAACACAAAAGCCCTTGCAGTTTTTTATCTTATCGTGGAAGGAAGGCTCTTTTTTCCAGAGATGAAATAGCGTGTTCAGATATCTGGAGTAAGTATTTTCAATGCGTTCGCAAATAAAACATGTGCTTTCAAGCTTTTTTACATAATTTCCTACAGCAGAGCCATCGGCAGATTTTTTGAACAGGCCTGCGCTGCTTGCCGGTTTTTGATTAGATAATCCTTTAAGATCTTTAATAAGCTTATCGGAGTGGGTTTTTAAAATCAAGGCAAGACCCAGACGGTTTTTCTGCTCGTAAAGGCTTCTGATATGATGCCGGCAAAATCCCATTTCATCTGTTTTTGCTCTATTGTCATCCTCCATATAGCTGGGACCCATAGTATATTCAATTGCATTATCCTCTAATGATTTGTACATTGCGCATATAGGACATTCACAATCAGCGTCAAAAGCGTCGTTGACGGGAATGGTGTACAGTTGCTCCTTCATAAAAATATCCTCCGTTTTTATTATAGTATAGCTTATATTTGTTGGGAAAAAAAGAAGAAAGTCGAAACTTTTTTATAAAGAATTCCAAATTTATGAAAATAGTACTTGATTTTTGAACATATAACTAGTATTATATTACTAACGATTAGCACTCAACTTGAGTGAGTGCTAACAGAATTAATTATATAGTTTAAGGAGGTCATTAGAAATGAATTTAAAACCATTAGGTGACAGAGTAGTATTGAAACAATTGGCAGCAGAAGAGACCACAAAGTCTGGAATCGTATTGCCGGGCCAGAATAAAGAGAAGCCACAGCAGGCAGAGGTGGTTGCAGTAGGACCGGGAGAAATGAAAGATGGAAAACTGGTTCCTATGGATGTAAAGGTTGGTGACCATGTAATCTATTCTCGTTTTGTAGGGAATGAGATTAAGATTGAGGACGACGAGGTTATGGTTGTAAGCCAGAAGGATATTTTAGCAATCATTGAAGATTAATAAGATTATTAATATTATGTATGGAGGTTTTTTATTATGGCAAAGGAAATTAAATATGCAGCAGACGCCAGAACTGCTTTAGAAGCTGGCGTAAACAAATTAGCAAATACTGTTCGTGTGACGCTTGGACCAAAGGGACGTAATGTGGTACTCAGCAAGTCTTACGGCGCTCCACTCATTACAAATGATGGCGTTACCATTGCAAAGGATATTGAGCTTGAGGATGAATTTGAGAATATGGGAGCTCAGATTGTCAAAGAAGTGGCAACCAAGACAAATGATGTTGCCGGTGACGGTACAACTACAGCTACAGTATTAGCACAGGCTATGATTAATGCCGGTATGAAGAATCTGGCAGCCGGAGCTAATCCTATTGTTTTGAGAAAGGGTATGAAGAAAGCAACAGATGTAGCGGTAGACGCTATTAAAGAGATGAGCTCAAAGGTAACAGGCAAGGAGCAGATTGCTAAGGTTGCAGCTATTTCAGCAGGTGATGACGAGGTTGGACAGTTAGTTGCAGACGCTATGGAGAAGGTTTCAAACGATGGCGTTATAACTATTGAAGAATCTAAGACAATGCTTACAGAGCTTGATTTGGTAGAAGGTATGCAGTTTGATCGCGGTTACATTTCCGCATATATGGCAACAGATATGGAGAAAATGGTCGCTGAACTGGATGATCCATATATTTTAATCACAGACAAGAAGATTAGTAATATTCAGGATATTCTTCCTTTACTTGAGCAGGTGGTACAGAGCGGTTCTAAGCTTTTGATTATTGCTGAGGACATTGAGGGAGAGGCGCTTACGACACTTATTGTAAATAAATTAAGAGGAACCTTCAATGTGGTAGCTGTAAAGGCGCCGGGATATGGCGACAGACGTAAGGATATGCTTCAGGATATCGCTATTTTAACCGGAGGAAATGTGATTTCTGAGGAATTGGGTTATGATTTAAAGGAAACCACCTTAGACGATTTGGGACGTGCAAAGAGTGTTAAGGTAGAGAAGGAGAATACTGTTATTGTTGACGGTATGGGCTCAAAGGAGGATATTGACAATCGTATCGGACAGATAAAGCAGCAGCTTGATGCAACAACCTCTGATTTTGACAAGGAGAAGCTTCAGGAGCGTCTTGCTAAGCTCTCAGGCGGTGTGGCAGTAATCCGCGTAGGTGCGGCTACAGAAACCGAGATGAAGGAAAAGAAGCTTCGTATGGAGGATGCTTTGGCGGCTACAAGGGCAGCGGTAGAGGAAGGAATTATTTCTGGCGGCGGTTCTGCTTATGTTCATGCCTCTAAGAAGGTTGCTGAGCTGGCAAATGGATTAACCGGAGATGAGAAGACTGGCGCAGAGATAATTTTAAAGGCTTTAGAGTCTCCAATGTATCATATTGTAAGCAATGCAGGTCTTGAAGGCTCCGTAATTATAAATAAGGTTAAGGAATCTGAGGTTGGCATGGGTTATGATGCATACAAGGAAGAATATGTAAATATGATTGACGCCGGAATTATTGATCCGGCTAAGGTAACAAGAAGCGCATTGCAGAATGCTAATTCTGTAGCTTCTACATTGCTGACAACAGAATCTGTAGTAGCAGATATAAAGGAAGATACTCCGGCAATGCCTATGGGCGGAGCAGGCGGAATGGGCGGAATGATGTAATAAAACATTCCGTAAAAAAGAAGCACTTATAAATTATTAATCACTGTTTCAAATATTAGTGCCAGAAATTGCCATAAGTACAATTTTGTATTATTTATGGCATTTCTGGCATAATTTGTGCTTTATTTTTTTTGAAAAATGGAGTATGATGTCTTAAAGAAACTATATAATAAAGAAGGATACATAATAATATTCATTTCTTAAGATTAAGTTAATATAAGGAGGTTTTTATGGCAGCAAATCAATATTATGAAGAAAGGTTACAATTTCATCCGGAGGACAGAGAGGTTTCACAAAGAACATATAACGCAGTCATAGGCGGAGTGTTATTATATGGTTTTGTGATAAATGCAATTATTGTTATGCTATTTAAAAATAAGGCGATTGAGATGTATCTAAACCCAACAATGGGTTATGCTAAGGGATTGATTGCATTTGCAGTTACTTTTATAATTTGCGGTATTATAGGAGCTCTTTTGGTTCACCGTTCAGACAATCCTGTGGTAAGCTTTATAGGCTTTAATTTCTTTGCGATTCCATTTGGATTTATGCTGGCATTTGCAGTAATACCGGTTTATGAGCCGGCGATTGTGGCAAGGGCTTTCGCATTAACCGCTATTATTACTCTTGCTATGCTTGTCGTGTCGTCAATTGTTCCGGATGCGTTTTTAAGCATGGGAAAGGTGCTGTTTATTTCGCTTATCGTGTGCGTGGCAGTAGATATAATAGGATTTTTTATAGTTGGAAACCTGTTAATCATTGATTATGCAATGACGTTTATTTTCACATTGTATATAGGTTACGATTGGGCGAGGGCAAACGCCTGTGTCAAGACTATAGATAATGCAGTGGATTGCGCGGCGGAGCTTTATCTTGATATTATCAATCTGTTCATACGTATACTTCAGATTCTTGCGCGCAGTGATAATTAGAATATTGTAAATACTTATTTACAATGGTTTGCATTTTATAGTTTTAAGAATTAAAAAAGGATATTGCTCAGGTTACATTTATTGGCAATATCCTTTTTTATTATTTTCTAAAAAAATACCTTTAAAAATAGTGCGTTTTTCTGTATAATAGCTTTATATGTAAATTGATATATTTAGGAGGGACTACTAATGTACAAGATATTGCATAAGGAAGCATTGAACAGTACAGTAGAGCTGATGGAAGTCGAGGCCCCGTATGTAGCTCGTAAGTGCGAGCCGGGACAGTTTGTAATTGTTCGTGTTGATGAGGATGGAGAGAGAATACCCCTTACCATTGCAGATTATGACAGAGATAAGAATTCGGTAACTATTATTTACCAAGTTGTGGGTTATTCAACAGAGCTTTTGAGTAAATTAAACGAGGGAGATATGATTCAGGATTTCGTTGGACCGCTAGGGCAGCCATCACCTCTGCACAAGGTGGAGAGAGTATGCGGAGTTGCCGGAGGAGTTGGAGCGGCGCCTTTATATCCGCAGCTTCGTAAGCTTGCTGAGCTGGGAGTAAAGGTAGATGTGATTATTGGAGGACGTAGTTCTGAGTATGTGATTTTAGCAGATAAATTTAAAACCTTCTGTGATAATGTGTATATTACCACAGACGATGGTTCGCTGGGAATAAAGGGGTTCGGTACGACAGTGCTTAAGCAGAAGGTGGACGAAGGAGTAAAGTATGACGAGGTTATTGCCATTGGACCGCTTATCATGATGAAGAATGTTGTTAAGCTTACAAAGGAGTATGATATTCCTACTATGGTGAGCCTCAATCCAATTATGATTGACGGTACCGGTATGTGCGGCGGATGCCGCGTTTCAGTGGGCGGAGAAACAAAGTTTGCCTGTGTTGACGGGCCGGATTTTGACGGATTTTTAGTTGACTTTGATGAATGCATGAAACGACAGGAAATGTTCAGGGAAGAAGAACATCAATGTAAGATTGGAAGGGGGTAATTCAGTTGGCAAATATGAGTATGACAAAGGTTCCAATGCCTGAGCAGGAGCCTGATGTACGTAATAAGAATTTTAAAGAGGTGGCGCTTGGATACACTAAAGAGATGGCTATGGAGGAAGCAACAAGATGCCTTAATTGTAAGAATCCTTTGTGTATGCAGGGGTGTCCCGTCAACGTACCGATTCCGGGATTTATAGAGAAGGTGGCGGAAGGAGATTTTGAAGCGGCTTATCAGATTATAACCAGCGAGAATGCTCTCCCCGCTATTTGCGGACGTGTGTGCCCTCAGGAAAACCAGTGCGAGGGCAAATGTGTGCGAGGTATTAAAGGAGAACCGGTAGCTATCGGACGTTTGGAGCGTTTCGTTGCAGACTATCATATGGCTAACGGAAAGGCAAATGACGAAGAGATTAAAGGAAATGGGAAAAAGGTTGCTGTAGTAGGTTCCGGACCTTCAGGGCTGACATGCGCGGGCGAGCTTGCCAAGAGGGGATATGAGGTAACTGTATTTGAGGCATTGCATAAGGCGGGAGGAGTGTTAAGCTATGGCATTCCTGAATTCCGTTTGCCAAAGGATTTAGTTGCAACTGAGATTGCTTCTGTGGAGAAGCTTGGCGTAGAGATTGTTCCAAATGTGGTTGTTGGACGCTCCATTACCATTGACGAGCTTATAGAAGATGGCTATCAGGCTGTATTTGTGGGAAGCGGAGCGGGACTTCCAAGATTTTTAGGGATACCCGGGGAGAATCTTCTTGGGGTATATTCGGCAAATGAATTTTTGACAAGGGTTAATCTTATGAAGGGTTATATGTTCCCTGAAACGCCTACTCCGGTTAAGGTTGGTAAGAGAGTGGCTGTTGTGGGAGCAGGAAATGTTGCTATGGATGCGGCAAGGACTGCAAAACGTTTAGGAGCTGAAGAAGTTTATATCGTCTATCGGCGCGGAGAGGATGAAGTGCCTGCCAGAGCAGAGGAAGTGCATCATGCAAAGGAGGAAGGCATTATATTCAAATTGCTTAACAATCCGGTTGCAATTCATGGAGAAGACGGTTGGGTAAAGAGTATGGAGATTGTAAAGCAGGAGCTTGGCGAGCCGGATGATTCCGGCAGAAGAAGACCTGTTCCTGTGGAAGGTTCTAACTATGAAATTGAAGTGGATACAGTTGTAATTGCCATTGGACAGAGCCCGAATCCATTGATTCGCCAGACGACTCCGGGACTTGACACGCAGAAATGGGGAGGTATTATTGTCGATGAGGATACCATGAAGACCAGTAAGGAGGGCGTGTATGCCGGAGGCGACACAGTAACCGGAGCTGCAACGGTAATTCTTGCCATGGGGGCAGGAAAGAAGGCGGCGGACGCTATCGACGAATGGCTTTCTAAAAAATAAAAGAGCAGTATAACAAGTGGTTTATAGGCAACTATAAATCACTTGATGTTTTTAAAGGAGTGGAAATATGATAAATAAGAGTGACGACTATGCGGAATTTAGCGTAAAGAGCGGTAACACCTCTGCCGGAGGGTTTATATGGGTTTTAGGAATTGCAGCGGCTATTTGCGGCTTTATAATTGTTTTAATGATAAATGCAATGCTTCCCGGTAATTACAGAGTGATTTTGGGAACATTTTTGATTGCGCTTTACATTTGCGCCGGACTGCCTCTTATATTTAATTTGTGTAAGAAAAAGGATGTGGAATACGACTATTTATATATAGAAAACGATTTGGAGATTGACGCCATATATAATAAAAGTAAAAGAAAGAGAGTTATTACTATCCATATGGAGCATGCTAAGAAAATTGCTCCTAAGGGAAGCCAAGCGGTACTGGGATATGAGGGCAGGGGCAATCTTTTAGTAAAGGATTTTACTTCCGAGGCTCTTGAAAAGACGCCATATGCCATTATTCTTGAGAAGGATAACAAGGTCGTGGAGGTTCTTGTCGAGCCTGACGAACATATGTTAAGCCTTATGAAATACAACAATAAGGATGTTTTTTGCGACGAGTGATTAAAAATTCCGTAATGCATTTTGAACTATGCTAATATTGAGCTGAATATTGAAAATTTCAGTGGGTTAGGGCAGTTGACAATTAGTGAAATGTCTGTTAGCATATATAGCATTAAATATAGGAATAAGAATAAAATTTAGGGAAAATTTAACAAAAAGGAGGACTAATGAGATGGGTAAGATAGTTGGAGAAGGTATAACTTTTGATGATGTGCTGTTAATTCCGGGTTATTCTGAGGTAATTCCCAATGAAGTGAGTTTAGAGACTCATTTGACTAAGAAGATTAAGCTTAATGTTCCGCTTATGAGCGCAGGTATGGATACTGTGACTGAGTATCGTATGGCTATTGCCATGGCAAGACAGGGCGGTATTGGCATTATACATAAGAATATGTCCATTGAGAAGCAGGCAGAAGAGGTAGATAAGGTAAAACGTTCAGAGAATGGCGTTATTACGGACCCATTTTATTTGTCGCCAAATCATACATTAAAGGATGCAGATGAGTTAATGGCAAAGTTCCGTATAAGCGGAGTTCCGGTTACGGAGAATGGTAAGCTTGTAGGAATTGTTACCAATCGCGATTTGAAGTTTGAGACAGATTACAGCAAAAAGATAAAGGATTCCATGACAAGCGAGGGGCTGGTAACAGCTAAAGAAGGCATAACATTAGAGGAAGCCAAGAAGATATTGGGAGACGCCCGCAAGGAGAAGCTTCCGATTGTTGACAATGATTTTAATTTAAAGGGACTTATTACTATTAAGGATATTGAGAAACAGATTAAATACCCGAATTCTGCAAAGGATTCTCAGGGACGTCTGCTTTGCGGAGCCGCTGTGGGAGTGACGCCGGATATTACGGACAGGGTAGGCGAGCTTGTAAATGCAAAGGTGGACTGTGTTGTAATTGACACTGCTCATGGTCATTCTGCAAACGTGCTTAAGACGTTTAAGCTCATTAAGGATAAATTTCCTGATTTACAAGTTATTGCCGGAAATGTTGCAACAAAGTCAGGCACTCAGGCTATGATTGATATGGGCGTCGATGCTGTAAAAATAGGAATTGGTCCCGGCTCCATCTGTACTACAAGAGTGGTTGCAGGAATCGGCGTACCACAGATTACCGCTATTATGCAGGCATATGAGGCGGCGGGCAAGGCAGGCATTCCGGTTATTGCAGATGGCGGAATTAAATATTCAGGCGATATTACAAAAGCAATTGCAGCAGGGGCAAATGTCTGCATGATGGGAAGCCTGTTTGCGGGCTGTGATGAGAGTCCCGGGGAATATGAGTTATATCATGGACGTAAATATAAGGTATATCGGGGAATGGGTTCTATCGCCGCAATGGAAAACGGAAGTAAGGACAGGTATTTCCAATCTAATGCCAAAAAACTTGTTCCAGAAGGAGTTGAGGGGCGCGTAGCCTATAAGGGAACTGTGGAGGATACGGTATTCCAGCTTTTAGGCGGACTTCGCTCAGGCATGGGTTATGTTGGAGCAAAGACTATCGAGGAGCTTAAGGAAAAGGGAGAGTTTGTAAAGATATCCGCCGCTTCTTTAAAGGAAAGCCATCCTCACGATATACATATTACAAAAGAAGCACCAAATTACAGCGTTGAGTAATAAGAAAGACAAAAAATGGCGTCAGGCTCTAGTCTATCTGCTGATTTTTCTGGCAGGTATGGCGGCGGGAGCCTTGGCGTTTTTTATCATAAAAGCACAATCTGTAATGCCTGCAACAGTATTGGCGCCGCAGGAGGTAAAACCGGTAAAAAAGGTGCAAAGACCGGATATCCGAGAAAGTCTGTTGACGCCAAATGCATATTCCAGGCCGCAGATTGAACTCAAGGAGGTAAATGCAGTAGTTATTCATTATGTTGCTAACCCCGGAACCTCTGCAAAGGATAACCGCAATTATTTTGAGGGACTAAAGGATAGTCAGGCAACATATGCCAGCTCTAATTTTATTGTAGGGCTTAAAGGTGAAATATTGCAGTGTGTTCCATTGGACGAGGTTGCCTACTGCTCAAATGAGAGAAATGAAGACAGCATTTCCATTGAGTGCTGTCATTTAGATGAAACAGGAAAATTCAACGATAACACGTACCAGTCTCTTGTCCATTTGACAGCATGGCTTTGCGGAAGATATAATTTGACTGCTGATAAGATTATAAGACATTATGATGTTACCGGAAAGAACTGCCCGAAGTATTATGTGGAGCATGAGGAGGCGTGGACGCAATTTAAAATGGACGTGGAAGCATATATTGCAGAGCATGGAGAGGAATAAAGGATATTTTCCTAATTTCTATAAAGAATGGGGAATATATCCTTTATACTGTTTACGTCGTTTATTTGTAAAGATGTATTTTTTGTAATTTTTACAGTATAATAATTAGAATAATAAGGTGAATAAAAATATGAATAACGCAGTAATTTTCAAATCATTGGTTTTATGGTAAAATAACGAGGAAAGTGCCGACGACGTTTGAGTCGGGAGGTATTTGACGAGTATCGCATCGAGACGCTAGTCGAGATGGCAGAATGAATAGTTGAGTAAATTTAGGAGGATATATTCATGTTTGAAGATGTTGGACAGGTGTATGGCGCATATACTTTAGAACAGAAGCAGGAGATTAAAAATATAAACGGAACGGGGTATGTACTGCGTCATAATAAGACCGGAGCCAGAGTTGCAGTTATTTCCAATGAGGATGAGAATAAAGTTTTTAATATTGGTTTTCGCACGCCTCCAAAGGACGATACCGGAGTCGCTCATATTACAGAACACAGTGTGCTTTGCGGTTCTAAAAAATTTCCGGTAAAAGATCCGTTTGTGGAGCTTGTCAAGGGTTCGCTTAACACTTTTTTAAACGCCATGACATTTCCTGATAAGACAGTTTATCCTGTGGCAAGCTGTAATGATAAGGATTTTCAGAATCTTATGGATGTTTATCTTGATGCGGTATTTCACACAAATATATACAGCAGGCCGGAGATTTTAATGCAGGAGGGCTGGCATTATGAGTGTGAAGGTTTAGATGAACCAATACGCTATAACGGTGTAGTCTACAATGAGATGAAGGGCGTATTTTCTTCAGCGGAGGCTAAGCTTTCAAGGCTTAATATGAAGACCTTGTATCCTGATACTCCATATTCCTATGAATCCGGAGGCGATCCGGAGGCAATACCCGACTTAACATACGAGGAGTTTTTGGATTTTCACAGAACCTATTACCATCCGTCAAACAGTTATATTTATTTGTATGGCAATATGGATATGGAGGAGAAGTTAAGATTTATAGATGAGGAGTATTTATGCCACTATGATGAGCTTAAGGTGGATTCTGCCATTGCGAGACAGGAGGCGTTTGCCGAGCCTGTATTTATCGAAGATACCTATGCAGTGACGGAGGATGAGGATATCTCAGAAAAAACTTATTTAAGTTATAATCTTTCTGTGGGAGAGAGTGTTGATGCGCGTCTTATGCTTGCTATGCAGGTTTTGGAATATGTGCTGCTTTCAGTTCCGGGAGCTCCGTTAAAGCGGGCTTTGGTCGATTCTGGAATTGGTAAGGACGTTTACAGCAGCTTTGAAAGCTCTATCGCCCAGCCTATGTTTTCCATTATTGCCATTAACGCCCAGGCAGAGCAGAAGGAGGAGTTTGTTAAGGTCATACGCGATACGCTTGATAAGCTGGCGGCGGAGGGGATAGACAAAAAATCCTTAAAGGCGGCAATTAATATATTTGAATTCCAGTACAGGGAGGCTAATTTCGGACAATATCCTAAGGGGCTGATGTATGGTTTAAAGATTCTTGACAGTTGGCTTTATGATGATGAACGGGTTTTTGAGCCGCTAGTGTTGGAGGAGATTTTTGAATGGCTGAAGGCGCAGGTGGATAAAGGCTATTTTGAGGAGCTTATTATAAAATATTTATTGGAAAACACACATGCCAGCAGGGTTGTTTTATCTCCGGAGAAAAATCTTACTGTTCGTATAGAGGAGGAAATACGAAAAAAACTGCTTGATTATAAAAATTCCATGTCGGATAGCGAGATTAATGCGGTTATAGAGAATACCAGACATTTAAAAGAATATCAGGATAGCGAGGACAGCGAGGAGGATTTAAAGAAGATTCCTCTGCTTAAGATTTCTGATATTGATAAAAAGGTGAGAGTATATGATAATACCAAGCAGATGATAGCCGGAATTCCTGTTGTGTCCCACAATATATTTACAAACGGAATTACCTACTTAAATTTCCATTTTGATATGAGGAATATTCCTTTAGAGCTTGTGCCTGTATCAAGCGTTTTGGTAAATATCTTTAAGGAGGTTGATACAGAGAATTATTCCTATAATGAGCTTACAAGCGAAATTAATCTTCATACCGGAGGAATTGGCGTTTCTACGTCAGCAGTCCGTATGCCGGTTAAAACAAAGGATTTCGTTGCAGCTTTTGAGGTACGCGTAAAGGCGCTGCATAACGAAGTAGAAAATGCAGTTGAGCTTGTTAGGGAGATGCTGTTTACAAGCAATCTGCGCGATGAAAAAAGGCTCAAGGAGATTTTAACTGAGCAAAAGATAAGCCTGCGCCAGCAGATTATGAGCGCCGGACATACTGCTATGGCTAATCGTGCTTTATCGTATTTTGAGCCTATGGCTAAGTACAAGGAAATGACGGATTTATTTGATTATTATGAATATCTTTTAGATGCGTGCGCTAATTTTGAGGAGCGCAAAGACACTATAATGGAGCAGCTTGAGAAAGTGAGAAGCTATATTCTTACGGGCAATCATTTGACTATAAGCGTTACTACAGACCAGAAGGTTAAGCCTCTTTTAGAAAAACCGATAGCACAGTTTAAGGAGTCGCTATTTGATGATTATACCGCTTTAGCTCCTGATATTATTTTGACAAAGGGAAACGAGGGCTTTAAAACCTCGTCTCAGGTTCAGTATGTAGCCTGTGCCGGTGATTACAGTGATTGCGGCGAGGAATATTCAGGCGCGCTGTCAGTGCTTAAGATGATTTTTTCTTATGATTATCTGTGGATGAATATCCGAGTGAAGGGCGGAGCTTATGGGTGCGGCTGTAATATTTTAAGAGGCGGTATAGGATATTTTACATCCTATAGGGATCCTAACCTTGAGGCGACTTACGAGGTATATAAAAATGCAGCGGAGTATGTAAGAAATTTTTCTGTAGATGAGAGGACAATGACAAAGTATATTATAGGAACAATCAGCAATATGGATACGCCGCTTACACCGTCTGCATATGGCGAGACAGCATTTACCTGTTATCTGACCGGCATGACTGAGCAGATGAGGCAAAGGGACAGGGATGACGTTTTAACTGCAACTGTGGAGAAAATCCGCTCTCTGGCGCCGATTGTAGAGGCTGTTTATAACAGCAATGCATTTTCTGCATTGGGCGGCGAGGATAAAATAATGGCGGCAAAAGGTTATTTTGACAAGATAGTTCCGCTGGTATAATTCTTGACTTAAGGAAAGAGATGGACATGAGTGAACAAAAATATAAATCGGGGTTTGTAACTCTTATTGGCAGACCGAATGTGGGAAAGTCTACTTTGATGAATCATTTGATTGGTCAAAAGATTGCCATTACTTCAAGGAAACCGCAAACCACCAGAAATAAGATACAGACAGTGTACACAGATGATAAGGGACAGATTGTGTTTCTTGATACTCCCGGTATGAACCGCGCTAAGAATAAGCTGGGGGAGTATATGCTGTCAGTGGCGCTCCACACTCTTAAGGAGGTGGATGTTATATTATGGCTGGTGGAGCCGAACACTTTTGTTGGTGAAAATGAAAAATATATTATAGAGCAGCTTAAAAAGGTTGATACTCCGATTATTTTAATTATAAATAAGATGGACACAGTTGATGAGAAGGCGCTTAATAAGGCAATAGATACTTATGGCAGCCTTATTTCCGTAGAAAACATAATTCCGGTATCTGCTTTGAGAGGTAGAAATATGGATATGGTTATTTCTGCAATATATGAGCATTTGCATGAGGGACCAATGTATTATGATGAGGATACAGTTACAGACCAGCCTATGCGTCAACTGGTGGCTGAGCTTATCAGGGAAAAGGCTCTGCGGCTGCTGGAGCAGGAGGTACCCCACGGTATTGCAGTTACTATTGAGAAGATGAAGCAGCGCGAAAATGGACTTTATGATATTGAGGCTACCATTGTATGCGAGAGAGACTCACATAAGGGAATTATTATCGGTAAAAAAGGCAGTATGCTTAAACGTATTGGTTCTCAAGCCAGACGTGATGTGGAGGGGCTGCTGGAGGAAAAAGTAAATTTAAAGCTTTGGGTTAAGGTGCGTAAGGAGTGGAGGGATAGCGATATTTTCCTGAAAAATTATGGATATGA
>CANQSN010000056.1 GCA_947626505.1 uncultured Lachnospiraceae bacterium | reverse complement strand
CTTTTATATGAGATTGCAGACCGTTTGTAGTTAAGTCATTACTTAAACTGTAAAGCTTAATTTATTTTGGGAATTTTAGAAAAATTATTTTTACTAAGATAATGTAAAAAACCATTAGCATTGCTGATGGTTTTTTTTGACGATATTCGCAATATATGGTAGAATATAATTGGGTTAGTGGGAGATATTGTAAGAAAGGCAAGTTATAATGGGTCGCGTAATTAATTATGGAAAGCATTTGCTGGATAATATTGTTACATTTTGCAAATGGGTTATTATTGGAATATTCATAGGTGTTATAGTGGGGTTGGTTGGCGTCAGCTTCCATGAGGCGTTGGTTATTTGCGATGAGTTGAGGGAGGATAATCAGTGGCTGCTTTATCTACTTCCTGTTGGAGGCTTGGTAATTGCGTTTTTATATAAATATTGGATGAAACAGAAGGACAAGGGTACAAATCTTGTCTTGGCTGCTATTGCGTCCGGCGAGGAGATTACCCCTAAGCTTGCGCCATTAATTTATGTAGCTACGATTATTACACATTTGTTTGGAGGCTCAGCCGGAAGAGAGGGAGCAGCTTTTCAGATTGGAGGATGTATTGGTAATCTTTTTGGAAGATGGTTTAAGCTTGATAATAGTGACAAACATACAATTATTATGTGTGGTATGAGCGCCGGTTTTACAGCTCTTTTCGGAACTCCGATGGCGGCGGCAATTTTTTCAATGGAGATTATAAGTGTGGGAGTAATGTATTATGGGGCTTTGGTGCCATGTGTTATTGCTTCCTATGTAAGTAAATCAGTGGCGCAGGCATTTAGTATTGAACCGGTAGGATATACTATCAGTAAACTGCCGGAGTTTACAATTTCATCGGTACTAAGGGTTGCGTTACTGGCATGTCTTTGCGCAATGGTAAGCGGCGTTTTCTGCTATATGCTTCATTGGACGGGTAAAAGGTACAGGACATATTTTAAGAATCCATTTATTCGGATTGTAGCGGGCGCAGGAATTGTAATTCTGCTTACTTTAATAATTGGGGATCAGAGATATAACGGAAGCGGCACAGCTATGATTGCACGCTGCTTTGATGGTGAAGTGCCATATCTGGCTTTTTTCTGGAAAATGCTGTTTACTTCGTTGACTCTTGGAGCAGGATATAAGGGCGGTGAGATTGTTCCAAGTTTGTTTGTGGGCGCTACATTTGGATGGACCTTCGGTGATTTGATGGGTTTTTTTCCTGCATTTACAGCAGGAATGGGGATGATAGGAGTATTTTGCGGAGTAACGAATTGCCCGATAACTTCGTTATTATTGGCATTTGAGATGTTTGGATATCAGGGGGCGGAATTTGTTATTTTAATTGTAGCAATAAGTTATATGCTATCCGGATATTATGGCCTATATGACTCACAGAAGATTATGTATTCTAAGATGAAGACAAGTTATATTAACAGGCGTATTAATAATAAGGTGTCATAAAATTACCATATATAGTTTTAATTTTGGAGTTTGTAAATACAATAGGTTAAGTCTTGAAAACAAAACGAATCAGGCACATTTTTTGTATTATGCTGTTTGGAGGTAAGATAAAGGCTATGAAGAGAACAAGAGAACAAAGAAACATATGTAAAAGAAGATTTAAAGTTATGCTTATAATAACGGTATTTATGTCCATTTTGCTTCCGGCAAAGCTGGCAGCGGCGGTAACTCCGGAGGAGGACGCCATAGCGGTTAAAGGAATTGACGTATCGGAATACAATGGTGCGGTTAATTTTGATAGTGTAAAAAAACAGGGATATACCTATGTGATGATTAGGGTGGGCGCTGGTAAACAGGTGACGGACTCATGTTTTGCAGATAATTATGGTAATGCGGGAACTGCCGGCATGAAGCGCGGCGCATATTATTATAGTTATGCAACAACGGTTAAGGAGGCTAAGGCAGAGGCGAAAAGATGTATTGCACTCTTGGATAAAAGAAACCTGGAATACCCCGTTGCATACGATATAGAGGAGGACGCCGCATTTAAAACAGGCAAGGATAATGTAACAGCAATGGCGGTTGCATTTTGCGAAGAGATAAAATCAGCAGGATATGAGCCTATGTTGTATTCCTCTTTGAATAAGCTGAATGAATTTTTTGATTATAATTCTATATCAGGCTATAAGATATGGATAGCTAATTATGATGTAGATTATCCTAATTATGCATATCCCTATGCTATGTGGCAGTATACAATTGGAAGTGTTGCCGGAGCAAATACAGGAGGAGGACAGTGTGATGAGAATTATGTATATGAAACATTTACAGAGGCTTCGACCATTCAGTTAGCACAAACAGAACTTGCTCTGCAGCTTGGAGAAGGTCTGGTTTCTACAGCTTCTCTTGCAGCCACTGTGGGTTCGGTTGAGGCCAGTAATAAGCATGTAAACTGGAAATCAGAGGATGAAAAGGTAGCAGTTGTAGATGCCGCCGGCAATGTACAGGCAATAGGCAACGGAACTACTAATATTGTAGCAAGCACAGTAAATGGGATTGAGGCTAAATGCAGCGTTACTGTGACAACTCCTGCTACAGGAATCACGATTGGTAATGAAAGCTTAGTCATTGGAAAGAAGGAAAACTTTAATTTGCAGCCTGTGCTTGTTCCTGATACCTCAACAGATAAGACAACATATGTAAGCTCAGATGAGTCCATTGTCAGGGTAGAGGATGATGGCTCATTAACCGGAGTTAAGAAAGGCAGCGCTGAGATTACTGCAACCACTGACAGCGGAGTGTCTACCAAGGTTACAGTGGAGGTTAAAAAGGCTCCTTGGGCGCTTTTTCATGATTCGTTTTTTAAAACTGTAAATGTGGGGGAAACTTTTAATATGGGGTGCAGGCTTCCAAAGAATTCAGCAAGTAATAGTATAGAGTATTACTCAAGGAATCAGTATCGTGTTTCTGTAGATGATAAAGGGAATGCAACTGCATTGGCAGAGGGCTGGTGCCTGATAAGAGGAAAGACATTTAATGGTAAGAAGGCATGGACTTTAGTGCATGTAAAGAAATAATTCAAATATAGATATAAAAAGGAGAAGAGATATGAAACGTTGCATATGGATTGTATTGGACAGTGTTGGTATGGGTGAGCTTCCTGATGCGGCAAAATTTGGTGATGAGGGAGCTAATACTATTTTATCTGCTTCTAAAGCTATTCCGGATTTTGATTTGCCTGTTATGCGGTCATTGGGATATGGGAATATTGATGGGATGCAGGGGGTAAAGCCGGTTGATAATCCTATTGGAGCATATGGTAAGTGCGCAGAGATGTCTAATGGAAAGGATACAACTATAGGACATTGGGAGATGGCGGGAATTTATACGCCTAAGGCGTTTCCTGTATATCCTGATGGATTCCCTGAGGAGATTATGGAAGAATTTTTGAAGCGTACCGGACTTGGAGGATATCTAGTAAACTCGGTTTCTTCCGGAACAACTATTATTGCACAATATGCTGAGGAGCATATAAAGACAGGATATCCGATTATATACACATCTGCTGACAGCGTGTTTCAAATTGCAGCTCATGAAGATGTTATTCCAATTGAGCGCCTTTATGAGATTTGTCAGATTGCAAGAGAGGTGCTTACCGGTGAACATGAGGTGGCAAGAGTAATTGCAAGGCCATTTATCGGTTCTAATGGGGATTATCAAAGAACCTCGAACCGCAGGGATTTTTCCAAACTGCCTGACTCTGATAATGTGCTGGTGCATTTGAAAAATGCAGGATATGAGGTGGCGGCTGTGGGTAAGATTGAGGATATTTTTGCAGGCGTGGGTATTACAAGGTCAAAACATACAAAGGATAATATGGACGGAATGGATGTTACGTTAGAGTATATGAAGGAGATAGATGATGGGCTGATTTATACCAATTTAGTAGAGTTTGATTCTACATGGGGACACAGACGTGACGCAGCGGGGTATGCCAATGGATTAATGGCATTTGACAGGCGTCTTTCTGAGGTTATGAACGCTATGAATGGTGAGGACCTATTGATAATTACCGCAGACCATGGATGCGATCCGGGCTTTAAAGGAACAGACCATACAAGGGAATATGTGCCATGTCTTGCATATCGGAAGGGAATGAAGCCCTTTAATCTTGGAACAAGAAAGACATATGCGGATATGGGCCAGACCTTGTGCGAGATGTTCAATGTGGGAGCTGTGCCAAATGGGGAGAGCTTCTATAATGATTTGTTTCTGTAAAAAGTTATAATTGAAATGTAATCCATTTACATTATGCATAAAGAGGAGGTGGCGGGTATGCGTATGTATGACCTGATTGAAAAGAAAAAATGCGGTCATGAGCTTTCTAAGGAGGAGATATATTATATTGTTAATGGATTTACCAATGGAGATATTCCTGATTACCAGATGTCAGCATTCTTAATGGCAGTGTATTTTCAGAATATGACTATGGAGGAGACGGTTAATCTTACAATGGCAATGGCTGAAAGCGGAGATACCTTGGATTTAAGCGCCATTGAAGGAATTAAGGTTGATAAACACAGTACAGGGGGAGTGGGAGATAAGACCTCGCTTATTATTGGTCCAATGCTTGCTGCTTTAGGAGTGCCGGTGGCTAAAATGAGTGGAAGAGGGCTTGGGCATACGGGAGGAACTATAGATAAGCTGGAGTCTTTTACAGGCTTTTCTACTGTAATGCCGGAGAAGGAATTTATTAAGCAGGTTAATGATATTCACTTTGCGCTGGTGGGGCAGACTGCTAATCTGGCTCCGGCTGACAAGAAGATTTATGCTTTAAGAGATGTAACCGCAACTGTAAATCATAAAAGCCTTATTGCCAGCAGTATTATGAGTAAGAAGATTGCTGCCGGCGCAGATGTTATTGTGTTGGATGTTAAGACCGGAACCGGAGCGTTTATGGAAACTGTTGATGAAGCAATAGAGCTTGCTAAAATTATGGTTTCAATTGGAACTATGGCAGGCAGGGAAACAATAGCTATAATTTCAGATATGAACGAACCTTTGGGACATAATGTGGGAAATGCGCTGGAGGTAAAGGAGGCTATTGAGGTTTTAAATGGGAAAGGCGAGGAGCGTTTGACAAAGCTTTCTCTTACACTGGCTGCATATATGCTGGTAGGCTCAAAGAAAGCGGAGAATGTAGAGAATGCCGAACAAATGCTTAATGATGTAATAAAAAGCGGGAAGGCTTTGGACAAGCTGGCAGAATTTGTAAGCTGTCAGGGAGGAGATGAGCAGCAGGTGTTTAATCCGGATAAGCTTACAATTGCTTCAAAGGAACGCAAGGTGTCTGCATGGGATGACGGATATTTGGCTGCCTGTGACAATAAGGAGGTAGGAAAGGCGTCTCTTGCGCTTGGAGGAGGCAGGGAAACTAAAGAAAGTGAAGTTGATTTAAGCGTTGGTTTAATTGTGCATAAGAAGCTTGGCGACAAAATTAAAAAAGGAGAGTTAATTGCAACTCTTTATGGCAATTCTGATGATAAGCTTGATGAAGCTGTTAAATGCATAGAACATGCATATACTATTAAAAATACGCCAATTAAAGAGACTCCTCTTATAAAAGCTGTTATTACTAAGGATGATTTGTCATAATTGTTCGATTAAAGCAATAAGTTATAGTAATAGATTATTACTGGGAGATATTATGGGTAAATATAAAAGGTTTTATAAAAGGCTTGCCTTACTATGTTCTCTGTTGCTTGCAATTGAAGTTGGATGCATATTTCCAAATGCCGCTAAGGAAGAAGATACAGAGGAGCTTCCGCTGACTTCTGTGTCTGCTGTTTTAATAGAGCCAATAAGCGGGACTATTCTTTATGAAAAAGATAAGGATAAACAACTGCCGCCTGCCAGTGTTACAAAGGTAATGACACTGCTATTAATTATGGAGGCAATTGAGGATGGTAAAATTACGCTTGATGAGAAGGTTACAGTAAGCGCCCATGCCGCAAGTATGGGAGGTTCACAGGTGTTTTTAGAGGAGGGTGAAACCCAGACAGTAGATGATATGATAAAGTGTATTGCTGTATCTTCTGCAAATGACGCCTGTGTAGCTATGGCAGAACGGATTGCGGGCAGTGAAGAAACATTTGTAGACCGTATGAACAAAAGGGCAAAACAGCTTGGAATGAAAAATACCCACTTTGTAAATTGCTGTGGACTGGATGTTGACGGGCATTTGACAACTGCCTATGATATTGCTTTAATGTCCAGAGAGCTAACCGTAAAACATCCTGATATTTTCAAATATACTACAATATGGATGGATACAATTGTTCATAACACAGCTAAAGGAAGCAGTGAATTCGGACTTTCCAACACAAATAAACTTATAAAGCAATATTCGGGCGCCACAGGGCTTAAGACGGGTTCTACATCCAAGGCAAAGTTTTGTCTGTCGGCAACTGCAACAAGAAATGATTTAAGCTTAATCGCAGTTGTTATGGCTGCTTCAGATTCAAAGGTAAGGGTTAAAGAGGCAGGAATGCTTCTTGATTATGGATTTGCAAATTGTACGCTTTATAAGGATTCACATGTATTGAAAAAGAATTTAAGTATTCCGGTGGAGCAGGGGCAAAGCGAGCTTCTTTCATTAACCGGTAAAAAATCTTTTACATACGTAATTCCAAAGGGGCAAGATGGAAAAAGTATTAAGAAAAAGATAACGCTTCCCAAAACCGTAAAAGCGCCTGTTAAAAAGGGAGATAAGGTGGGAGAAGTAACCTATTATTTGAAAAAGCAAAAAATCGGAGAGGTGCCGATTATTGCAAAGAACTCTATAAAAAAATGGAATTATAAGGATTGTTTTGATAAAATATTAGATAAATATTTATTGATATCAAATTAAAATAATATTAATGCTTTTTATAACAATTATTATTAATGAGGTAACAAATGAAAATTTTTGGTATAATTCTGGCTGTTGCAGCTATATTTGTAATTTGGTCATATATTGAAAATCATATATTTACAGTGCATTACTATAAGGTTAAGGATAAAAAAATACCTGACTCATTTCATGGAGTAAAGCTTATGTATTTGGTAGATTTTCATAATACATCCTATGAAAGGTTTAACAGGCGTTTAAAAAAGTCTATTGAAAAACAGTCTCCTGATTATGTTTTAGTTGGAGGGGATTTTTTATCAAGGCCTGATCGTGATTGTGCGTCAGCGGTTGACCTTTTGGTATTCTTAAGCGAAAGGTATCATGTATATTTTGAGAACGGTAATCATGAAACAAAGATGAAAAACCATCCAAAGATGTATCGTAATATCTATCAAGATTTTATGTCTTTAACGAAGGGGCTTAATTGTCATTTTTTATCTAACGAAAGCTGTCGTATTAACAGGGATAAGGATAGTATTGTTATTAACAGCCTTGAGCTTAATGAGAGATATTTTGTGCACCATTGTAGTGAAAATCTGAATAAATCAGATATTATAAGGCTTATGGGAAAATGCAATAGCGACGATTACAATATTTTGTTAGCCCATTCTCCCAACTATTTTGATGCATATTCCGATTGGGGTGCAGATTTAGTGCTGTCAGGGCACAATCATGGGGGTATGGCAAGGATTCCTTTTGTAATGGGAGTGCTTTCTACAGAGGCAAAGCTTTTTCCAAAATACAGCAAAGGAATGTATACTAATAAAGATTCTAAAATGATAGTTTCGGCGGGGCTTGGGAGCCATACCATAAAGGTACGGTTTTTTAATCCTCCAGAGATTGTTATGGTTACGCTTATAGGAGAATAGACTATGGAAATGCAGTTTAAATTGCAGGCATTTGAAGGTCCGCTAGACCTTCTTTTGCATTTAATAGAAAAGAATAAGGTAAGTATTTATGATATACCTATTGTGGAGATTACAGAGCAGTATCTGGCTTATGTGGCGCAGATGGATGAACAGGATATGGATACGATGAGTGAATTCCTTGTGATGGCTGCCACTCTTATTAGGATTAAGGCAAAAATGCTGCTTCCGAAAGAAGAGAAGGAGGAAGAGGAATTTAGCGATCCGAGACAGGAGCTTATTGACAGGCTTATTGAATATAAGAAGTGTAAGTATGCTGCATTGGAATTAAAGGATATGGAGATTGGGGCAGGGCAGTCTTTGTACCGTAAGAAATGTTTGCCTAAGGAGATTGAGGAATACAGAGAAGAAATAGATCCTATGGATATTGTGTCTGATATGGACATTGATTTGACAAAGCTTAATAAGATTTTTAATGAAGTATTAAAGAGAATGACTGATAAAGTTGATCCGGTCAGAAGTAAGTTTGGAAAGATTCAAAAAGAAAAAATAAGCGTGGAGGATAAGATGATTTCTATTAGGGAGAAAATGAGAGGTTTAAAGGGGATAAATTTTAGAAGCCTGCTTAAGGCGCAGTCGTCAAAGTTTGAAGTTGTTGTGTCATTTTTGGCTGTTTTAGAGCTGATGAAGACAGGATTTTTAGCGGTTCGCCAGCATAACTTGTTCGGTGAGATTTATTTAGATTCACTTGAGGAGTAAGAAGGGAGAAGTACAAATATGGAATTTGAGCAGTTATTGGGGGCTTTAGAGGCTATTTTATTTACTATGGGGGAGGCAGTTCCTGTTAAAGATATTGCAACAGCAATTGAACAGGATGAAGAAACTACAATAAAACTTATACATACATTGATGGATAGATTTAAGGAAAACGGACGGGGAGTGCAGATTGTAGAGCTTGAGGATTCGGTGCAGATGTGTACAAAGGCAGAGTACTATGAAGTTGTAACAAAGCTGGTAAATCAGCCACAAAAACATGTCCTTACCGACGTTATGTTAGAAACTTTATCAATTATCGCTTACAGGCAGCCGGTTACAAAGCAGCAGATTGAGAATATCCGAGGGGTAAAATGCGATCATGCAGTTAATAAACTGATTGAGTATAATCTTGTATGCGAGGTGGGACGTCTTGATGCTCCGGGAAGACCTATTTTGTTTGGAACAACTACCGATTTTTTAAGATGTTTTGGCGTTGCTTCAGTAGACGACCTGCCTACAATAGATGCAGTAAAAATAGAAGATTTTAAGCAGGAGGCGCTTGAAGAGGCGCAACTTCAGTTGGATGTTTAAGGAGGCTTGGTGAATAAATGAGTAAAAGCGATAGAGAAATTGTAGAAGTGCCGGAGGAGGTTGTTAAGGTTCTGGCAAACAAAGAAACTTTTCGCAAACGTTTAAAGGACAAAAGCAAACAGCATGTGAAGCACTTAATCTATGGAAGAACACTTATAATAGTTGCACTTTTAATTATTCAGCTATATCTTTTCCTTAGTATGGTGTTATGGATTCAGGAATATTCCGTTGCATTCTTTGTGGGATTTTTAATACTTGAGCTGCTTGCTGTTATAGATATTATGAATAGCAATGATAATCCAAGCTTTAAACTGGCATGGCTTATTTTAGTTTTGATATTGCCGGTATTTGGAACTGCTCTTTATGTGTTTGTGAAGAACCAGTTTGGTTTTAAGGTTCATTCATGGCGAAATAAGATTTTGAAACTGGAGGTTAAACCGTATTTAAAGCAAAAGGCTGAGGTTATAAATGAACTTAAAAATGTAGATAATCATACAGTAGGAACTGCAAGATATGTAAGTAATAATTGCGGACATCCCATATATGAACATACAAATGCAATATATTTTCCTCTGGGAGAGAACAAATTCCAGCGTCTTTTAGTTGAGATAAGCAAGGCAAAAAAATTTATATTTCTGGAATATTTCATTATAAAAGAAGGTATTATGTGGGACTCTATTTTGGAGATTCTAAAGAAAAAGGCTGAAGAGGGAGTTGAAGTCAGGGTTATGTATGATGGTTTATGCACATTTACGGATGTACCGAGCGACTATCATAAGAAACTTTTAACATATGGCATAAAAGCAAAGGTATTTGCTCCTATGAAGCCTGTTTTATCAACTGTGCAAAATAACAGGGACCACAGAAAGATTGCAGTTATTGACGGAAAAGTGGCATTTACGGGCGGAGTCAACCTTGCAGATGAATATATAAATGAAGTGAACCGTTTTGGGCATTGGAAGGACGCCGCAATAATGCTTGAGGGAGAGGCAGTAAGAAGCTTTACGCTTATGTTTCTTACAATGTGGAATATTGATGAAAAGCGTAAAGAAAAATATGAAAACTATGTACTTCCTTCAAAAAGCTTCCGCAAGATAGAAAATGATGGATATATACTGCCATACAGCGACTGTCCATTTGATGAATATTATGTGGCGAAGCATTTGTATATGGATATTATAAATACTGCAGAAAAGTATGTATATGTTATGACGCCTTATCTGATTCTTGATAATGAGACAACGGAGGCATTATGTTTTGCTGCAGCAAGAGGGGTTGAGGTTAAGATTATTTTGCCCCATATTCCGGATAAGAAGTATGCATTCTGGCTGGCAAAAAGTTATTATGAGGAGTTGTTGGAAGGAGGGGTTCAGATTTATGAGTACCTTCCGGGTTTTGTTCACGCTAAAGTAATGATATCAGATCATAGTAAGGCTGTTGTCGGAAGCTCTAACTTAGATTTCAGAAGTTATTACCTGCACTATGAATGCGGCGTGTATGTGTATAATAACTCAGAGCTTCATAATATATATGATGATTTCAAGGTGACATTATCCAGATGCAAGGAGGTGCAGCAGGGTGATTATGATAACGAACCGCTGCATGTAAAATGTTTTGGTCATATTTTAAGGCTGGTAGCGCCATTGATGTGATAAGGGTGTGATAGTCAATGGTGTTGAGCCGGCAATTCTGCTAAGCTGGTGACGCCATTGATGTGATACGTGTATGATAGGGCGCTTGGTATTCTGTAAAAAATTTATTTTATTTTCTGCTTTATAGTGTATTCCTGAATCTGTTCATCCAGATTCTCTACCATTGCAAGCAGTTCCTCGCTAACTGCGGCGCTTTCTTCTGAAGCAGCGGCATTATTAGAAACAATGCTGTCAATATTCTGAATACCGCTGATAATAATCTTCATATTATCTTCTTCCTTAGAGCATACCTTTGAAATATCCTCTACAAGCTTAGTTGTATCAGAAGTAGATTCAACTATTTTTGTCAAAATACCGGCAGTCTCATCAGCCAAAACTCCACCGGCGTCCACAGCCTGAATTGTTTTGCTGATTAAATCATTTGTTGAATTTACAGCGCTGCCGCATTCCTCTGCCAATTTACCAATCTCATCTGCAACAACTGCGAAGCCTTTACCCTGCTCACCTGCGCGAGCGGCTTCAATAGATGCGTTTAACGACAGCATTTTTGTCTGATCAGAGATAGAATTGATAACCTGTATGATACTGGAAATATCATCAGCCTGTTTTTTAATAATCTCCATTGCATTTAATAACTGTGTCATACGATTATTGCCTTCTTCCACAACATTCATGGATTCATTGGCCAGTGCCGACACCTTTTCTGCTTTATCAGCATTTTCTACAATATCATCTGTTACCTGATTAATATGTTCAAACAAATTATGTATTTCGTTATTTTGAGTTGTTGCGCCTTCAGCTAAGGAGGAGGCTGTACCAGCCATGTTTTTGGCTCCCATACGAATGACGTCCATAGATTCTGTCATCCCGCCTAATAACGTATTCATTGCAGCAATAATCTGCTCAATAGATTCTTTGATTGGAAGGAAGTCTCCCACATAATCAATATCGACTGTCAAATCCATATTTTTATGCGCCATCTGCAATAAGGTTTCCGAAATGTTATTTATGTATTTTTTTAATTCTGTAATTGTTATAGTTGTATTTTGAACAATTGGAGCAAACTCATCTCGTTCCGAGTATGATATGGCTGTATTAAGATTACCTTGTGATAAATCCTGAATAGAACTGCTTATACTATTTAAAGGCGTATTGACTCTGGCAATAATCTGAACTGCCATTTTGTTAAGTACGATATCTACAGTAAATATAATAGCTATAACCGCAAAACCGAAAATAAGACCTGCTATCGGCACCCAATCCTTTGAACTGTCGCCTGATTCCCTATATGCATTCCGGATAAGATATGTCATCTGTATGATTATCGCAGAACACAGAACCATTAATGTTCCTATAATAAATCCTATTATAATAAATCTTTTATGTAAAAAATGTCCTAATGATTGTTTTTTTTCAAAAATCGGTTCATTTGAATTCATAAGCTTTTCCTCCCATAAACAATAAAGTAGTTTACTCAATATAAACATATGTTTTTTCGTCTGCCTACAATTCAGTATATCATTAATATTAAAAAAATACAATGCCAATTACCAAAACATATTTATTCGCAAAGCCTTTAGAGCGTACTGGCTTTTAAAGTTGAAATTAACTTTGCAATTACCTATAATAATATATAAGGAGTAATTGCGAAACATAAGCTTCGTTATAATGCGATGTGTAATTAAGCTTAAAAAAGGATTTTCATAACCGCCTGATAAAAAATCAAGAAGGGAGCTTTTTATATGCCTGTACATAATATTAATCCGGTTTATGATAATGAATCAAGAATTTTAATTCTTGGTTCATTTCCCTCCGTCAAGTCAAGAGAGCAGCGCTTTTTTTATGGCCATAAGCAGAATCGTTTTTGGAAGGTTTTGGCAAATGTGGTTAATGATAAGCTGCCGGAGTCTATAGAGGAGAAAAGAGCATTTTTATTAAAGCATCACATCGCGGTGTGGGATGTGATTGAAAGCTGTACGATTACAGGCTCCTCGGATTCTACTATCAAGGATGTAAAGGTTAATGATTTGTCGCACATTTTGCAGACCGCTGATATTTCCCATATATATGCGAATGGAAATAAGGCGTATGAGCTCTATATGAAATATACTTATCCTAAAACAAAACGGGAGATTATTAAGCTTCCGTCTACTTCCCCCGCCAATGCAGGATATTCGCTTGAGGGGCTTGTTAAGATATGGGGAGAAATGCTTGTAATTTAAGCGTTGTTTGGTTTTAATGCGGTTTTAGATTGTGAATAATATACAGAATAAAGATATAAGATATAAGTACCTTTTCTTGCTAAAATTAATGTATTATGCTAAAATTGACATAATATAATAATTTGTGCAGAAATATCTGAACAAATAAACATAATAATATACAAAGAGGGAGAAAAAACTATGGGGAAAATATGTCTAGATACTAATAAATGCGTTGGCTGCAACGCATGTGTAAGAAGCTGTCCGGTAATCGACGCTAATATTGCCAAGATGGAGGATAATGACGAGCTTATTATACATATTGATGAAAATAAATGTATAAAGTGCGGAGCATGTATAAGAGCCTGTTCGCACAAGGCGCGTTATTTTGAGGATGATATTGACGCCTTTATAAGGGATTTAAAAGCCGGAGAGGATATGGTAATGATTGCAGCTCCATCTATTAAGATAGGATTTGATGGAAACTGGAGACATGTGCTTCAGTGGTGCAGAAATCAGGGTATAAAGCATATTTATGATGTTTCCTTTGGAGCTGATATATGTACATGGGCGCACATAAGATATTTACAACAGCATCCGAATGAAAAACTCATTTCTCAGCCATGCGCCGCTGTTGTTAATTATGTTTTAAAGCATAGGCCTGAGCTGATAAAAAGGCTTTCGCCTGTCCACAGTCCAATGCTCTGTTTGGGAATTTATCTTAGAAAGGTTTTGGGATATAAAGGCAAAATTGCCGCAATTTCTCCATGCATTGCAAAGTCGGACGAGTTTCATGATACCAATATTATACAATATAACGTGACAATGGAGCATCTTAGGGATTATTTTAAAGACCATGGCGTGAGGCTGCCGGATGTTAAAGTTTACAGTGAATTTGAGTTTGACGACCAAGTTGGACTTGAGGGCGCTATATACCCTAAACCGGGAGGACTTATGAAGAATCTCCTTATTCATGATCCTGATATGCAGGTTATTACTTCCGAGGGTACAGAAAGGCTCTATGAAGACCTTGATTTGTATTTGGAGCAAAAGGAGAGCAACCTGCCTACGGTTTTCGATGTTTTAAGCTGTAAAGACGGTTGTAATGGCGGCCCTGCAACGGGAGTGGATTATCACTGCTTTGCAATGAACAATATTATGCATGATGTTGAACAATACGCCAAAAGCATACGAAAGAAAAGAACTACCAAAAAGGGTAAAGATTTGCAGTTTGCTGAATTTGACGAAAAGCTTAATATTAATGATTATATACGTACATATGAG
>CANQSN010000055.1 GCA_947626505.1 uncultured Lachnospiraceae bacterium | reverse complement strand
TTTTGTCGGCAACGAATTAAATAATACCACCTGATTTTAACTTTGTCAACATTTTTTTAGAAGTTTTTTCATTTTTCTAGTCCTTATTTTAAGGGGCTTACAGGCATAAATATGCACTTATGTTCGAAACCACATAATCTTGTATTTCTCTTTTATTAATTCCCAATAATTTGTATGTCAGTTTGAAAATAAAAACCAAAATAAATATATTAAAAAATCAGCTTTGTAATATCCAAAACAATCTCCATCAAGGGATTATTTTTATAAATCCAAAACATTAAAGGACTATCTTCAATCAGCAAAACGACCTGCTTTGCCCATTCAGAATTACCAAACATTGTTATAATCAAAAAAAATACCAGCACCATAAGAAATCCCTTACATATTCCAAACAACGCGCCTCCAAAACGATTTAATCCTCTTAATATGGGAATATTCAATACCTCTCCTACCGCCTTTCCAATTATTAAAAATAAAATCCACAAACCGAAAAATGTTAGCAGAAAGGACAAGATATTAATTACAATTCCAGTAAAATAGCTTGCTATATATTCATAAAAGTTATTTACTCCAAGAGCTTCAAAAAATTCATTGTTACTGTTATTCCCTAAAATGTCCTGTATATAGGAAGAAAAACCGCTATCTTCCAATAATTGCTTTTGAAAACTTCGGCTTTCTATATCATTTTCTATATCATCTTCTGCAGTATCTTCTGACGCCACTCCTTCTTCTAAAGCTTCTGCAATCCGCTGTTCAATTACATCATAAAAATCTGTATTCTCTTTTATAAACCTTGCAGTCTGTGTTACACACTGGCTTGCAAAAAACATGGCAAGCGCTAATGCCAACACAGAAAATACTGATTTGAAAAAACCCCGCTTTGCGCCTAGCAGGGTTTCTATTACAAGATATGTTAAAATAATAATTGTTAATATGTTCATTTATTATCTCCCGTTACTTTAAATGTATCATTTGTGTGGCGTCCTTCGTAATCAAAACATAATGATTTCTTCTATTAGTAGGAAATAAATCGCTGATTCCATCATCAAAATTATGTTTAAATTTTTCAAACCCGTTATACTTATATATCTCGCACCGATTATCTGAAAGTATTATAATCTCATCCTTTGTAGAGTGAATATTGGTATATGCAAATTTTATGTCTTGCGTCAGCACTTCCCTGCCATTCAAATTAAAGGCGTGCATCACATAAGTAATATCATTTTCCTCCGCTTCTCTTGTGAGCTCATCGTAATTTCCTTTGTCACTCTTTTTGGAATCATCCTTACGACTGACATAACCCACATACTCCTCGTTGAAAAAAATACTTTTAGCTTTGTCCTTAAGCTTTTTATTGGCAACCTCCTCAGGCTTCTGTTTCATAGAATATATAAGCAGACTGGTATCCCCAAATGCGCAAATGGTATCGTTATTTACAAATGCCATTTTAGGAAAAAGCTGATTCTCAAATTTTTTGTATCCTACCTGACGGTCAACCTCATTTTTTCCTACGTCGCCAAAGTTATAAAATGTCAATGCACTCTCCACCTGAGATGACTCAATAGTTACATAGGAAGCCACCAGCTTTTTGCCATCCATCGACAGCGCAATAGACATTGGATAACCATTCTTGCTGATGGTGGTTTTTATTTCCACGCATTTTTGCCCAGACCGGTCATAGGCGACAATATAGTTTACCTTCTCTTCCTCTAAAACTACTGCTACAAGTCCTTGTTCTGCCACTTGAATATCGGTAATCGGATAATCAGTAGTGACAGAAATAATCTTCCGGCTTGCATTATACAGTGTATATTGATTGTTACCCACGTCTGTAATCGCAGCATATTCCCCACAATTTACCACCTTGGGAGACGTCATGGTAAATGCCTCCGTCCATACAATTGTACCTGTCCTATCCTCAAAGGTAATGCCATCTACATTATATTTAATAAATCCGCCTTGAAAAGAGACATATTCCATAGCAGTTTCATCGGTTCTCTCCACCTTGGAGTCCGCTTCATATTCATTAAATGTGCGATTCCAATAAAAATAACCTCCTATAAACAGCAGCACAAGCGCTGCCAATCCCATTATCACAAAGAGATTTGCCGGACGCCGGCGCATACGAACGACCTTCCCGTCGTCTGCTATGCTGCTATGGCTTGTAAATCTCTTTACTGATGCATCCTGTAACGTATCTTTTTTGTTATCGTCCTGAATGTTGTCTTTGCTATCCACAAAATTCCTCCAAATCAGTATAATACCAGAGTGTCCTAACTTCTTTCAGTCATAATGCAACTGTAATACTGTTACTTTGCCTAACTAGTATACACCATTTATTCACTTTATGCACCACTAAAATAGCAAAAACTCTCCTCGTATGCAAATACTGTTTACTGAATTGACGGAATCACAATCTTTTGTCCGGGATAAATCAAATCGCCTTCCCCGATTTCGTTAGCTGTCCTTAACGTATCTACATAAGCTCCGGAATGATAAATTTGTTCGCTTATGGAAAGCAGCGTGTCTCCCGGCTGCACAGTATAATAGTTGGTCTGTCCTATATTTGCAGTAGGCGCTGTTTGACCATCTGCATGGGCTGTGGCGTTGTCAGGCACAAGCATATCTCCCGATTCTGTAGTCGCCGCCGAAACAGGCTCTGTTTCAGGAACCTCCTCTGTTGCTGCGCTCTCCTGCTCTGTGCTGCTATTTTCCTGCTCGCCTTTATCCTCCGTAGACAATACTAAATCACCCGGTCCGTTCTCCGCCATTGCCGACGCCTCTGTATTGGGAAGTATCTCTTCAGTCACCGACAAAGTCACATTTTCCGAATCCGAACCGCCAGCCGCTTCCTTCGCTACCATCTGGTCTAACGACGCCTGCATGGATTTTAGCTTATCATAGTTATTGAAAATGCTTATTGAAATTGCAAGAAATACCAATACAAGCATAGCGCTTGTAACATAGAGCAGATTACGCACCCTGTTTTCCGCTTTGCTCTCCTTTCTTCCTGCCATAATCTCATGGTAACTATGAAGAAGCTGACCATCCTTGTAATCAATCCGCTTATCATTTCTAACATCTCGGCTGATTGCCTGATTTTCAATCAAATAATTTTGCATTGCGGTATTCCGCTCATAATAGATATAATAACCACCCTGCTGAACCAGTTTGCCATTTTCATTAAGATAAAATACATCCTCCTGTTCAAGGGCATCCATCAGGTACAAAACTGTTCCCGCCTCTTTAAAATGCTGCATGTGAAGCTCTCGCATTTGCTCGGTCAGCTTTACGGAATAACCTAAGCGAGACAAAAACCACCCCACAACTCTACCGTCTTCAAAATATTCATTTACCTTTTCGTAAATGCTTGTCCATGCGGAATCTGAGAAATCCACCTCGCTCATATTGAAGGAAAGGTTATCGGCCTCGCATGCGCCGCTTATAAACAGCACGTCCTCCTTGTCGTAATGAACCCAATCTCCAATGAGAAATGCTCCTCTTGCCACACTGTTAGTAGGATGGGCCAATTGATTCAAATATGTTACCACATAATCTTCTATGTAAATCTTATGTTTACCTGTCGCTTCCCCAATTTGCCGGATACTTTTAGGCAGGCCTCTTAAAATCTTTTTCTCTTTATATACAATTTTATCAGTCTTGTTATCAACACCCACATTTCCCACTCGTTTTTCCTTTTCCTCCATAAATATCCCTCCGTTCCTTAATGACTAAAGCTGCCTGTCCCATCATTGCACCGGAATCACATTTTCCCACATTACAGGCTTCTTTACGTCTTAGGACAAACATAGCACAGTCACATTGTCGCTTAATGTCACACTGTGCCATGTATTTTTAAATATTTTTCGCAAATGCAGACATTATTTGCAAAAATAATATTGGCTGAAAATGCATAATAATATTTATTTTTGGATATGATTTAGTTACGACATGAAAGGAGAGGCTTCATGAACAAAAAGATATATTATTATCCCAGCGAGGAACAACAGGCCAAACAGGATTTTTCCTATTCACTACTAAAAATGATGGAGGAAAACCATGGAATTCCCGCCCCTATTATCATATTATGTATCGGAACAGACAAAGTAACCGGCGACAGCCTTGGTCCTTTTGTAGGACACCGCCTTTGCCAAATGCTTAATGATAAACCTCCCGCTCTGCCGGTACGGATTTACGGAACCTTAAAGGAACCTGTACATGCGATTAATCTAAATGATACCTTAGAAGATTTAAAGAAAAAACTGGCAAATGACAATTTGTCCTTAAAAGACTGCCTGCTGCTCGTTGTGGACGCCTCCCTTGGGATTTCCAGCCATTTAGGCTATGTAACGCTGTCCAATCAACCCTTATCTCCGGGCGAAGGAGTAAATAAAAAATTACCCCGGATTGGCCAAATCTCCATAACAGGAATCATTGGCGAAGCCAAGGTAACATCATATAAAAGCCAGCAGGTATTGCGCCAGACAAGGCTTTATGACCTTATAAAATTAGCGGACTTTATAAGCGAGGGAATATATGAAAGCCTTACGCACCTAACCCTCAAGCTTCCTCTGGTATATCTGGACCGCATCCCCAACCGTAGAAGCCCCCTCCTCTTTCATAATGGTAATTAATTCCTGAAGCCTGTCTAATGTTATATATTCCTTTCCCAGATAGGCTTCATATTGATTGGAAATATCCAGTTTAATATCTGCCATTTCCTTTGATGCATTATTCTGAAGCTGCTCTGCTGATTTTTGCCTTTCTATAAGCTCGGTAAGCCTGCCTTCATACGTTCCGGCAATTTCCTTTTCAATAACAGGTCTTTTCTCACTCTCAAAATCAGCAAGAGCCTTCTTTTTCTTCTCTGCCACAGCGTTTAATTCCTGCCTTAAGGCGCTAATCTTAGCATCAAAATCCCCTAGATTATAATCGCTTTCATCCTTATCCTTTTCAATTTTGTTACGGATAGCCCTCATTTGCCTGTTAATTGCACGAATCTTATCCTTCTGATTCCGGCAATATTTTAATTCCCCCGGATATCTTACCTTCGTATGGTTTACAACCAACAGATAAACGATAAAAACCATGCTTATGCAGGTTACAAAAATTAAAATATAGTATACCATCTTGGAATTTACATCCTTTAGAAAAGTATATTTACCAATTCCGCAAATTGAAAACGGTACAGCCGCTACCGTAATTAAAATCCAAAGCAGTAAAATGAGAATGTCCTTTATTCCCTTTGGCATAAACAGGCTGTAATATAAATCCGTTTTGCAAATCTTAGAAATACTGTTCTGCTTTATTACATTATTAATCTCCGACACACAATCATCCACTTCATGCCTTAAACCCTCTGTCTCAAGCTTAAAACGGGCGTCCTGCTGCTTGGATTTATGAGATTGGCGCTTATTATCAAGCTTTTTAAGCTTGCCATTTAATATATCAATTTCCTTATCGTAGGTAGCGTTAATCTCCGCTTTGCGCTTTTTAATAGTATTATTAATCTCATCGCTTTTATTTTTCTCTTCCTGTTCAATCTCTTTACTGATTCTTTTGTAATCAGACTTTGCAGTTTCCATTGTATCTTTAAGCTTCTCAACTTCATTAAGCTTACTGTAAGCCTCTTCCAGATAATTAACGCTTTTATCAAATGCATTTTCCGTCATATAAACTCCTCCATATCCGACATTACAGCATTCCTATGCCTGCCATCTGATATTATATATCTAACTCCATATCCCCTTCCTTAATCCATTTACGCTTTCTCATAACTTCCGAGATTAAAAATGCAATTACTCCGGGAGCAATAAAATGCATTACTACAATCTCAATAAGTACGATTATACCATGAAAGCCTTCTGACACCATAGTCTGATACGTCATAATTTGTCCCACAAAACCGGCCGAACCCATACCTGAGCCTGTGGAATTGTTAGTCATACCAAGAATCACTGTAGAAATCGGCCCCAATATTGCACTGGAAATAATGGCTGGCAGCCATATTACAGGCTTTTTCATAATGTTTGGCACCTGAAGCATAGACGTCCCTATTCCCTGTGCAAACAAACCTCCCCATCCATTTTCCCGAAAGCTTGCAACCGCAAAACCTACCATATTACAGCAGCAGCCTATTGTAGCCGCCCCCGCTGCAGTTCCCGAAAGATTCAAAATAATTCCCAAAGCGGCGGAGCTTATTGGAAGGGTTAAAATCATACCCATTAAAACCGATACCACAATACCCATCAATAATGGCTGCCTGTCTGTTGCCCATATAATAATACCGCCTAACATTGTCATAAAACTTGAAATCGGCGGCCCTATTAAAAAACCGATAGCAGCTCCTGAACATATAGTTACTGAAGGCGTCACAATAATATCAAGCCTTGTCTTCCCTGCTACTAAATGTCCAACCTTAATTCCCACATATGCAGCAATAAAAGCGCCCAAGGGCTCTCCCGGCCCTGATATATTAACCATACCGTCAACTATAAAGCTTCCCGCAATCATCTGGCTGGCATAACCGCCAATCATACCGCAGATACCGGCAGACACCGTAGTTAAAACAGCCTCCTTAAAACGATATGCCATGCCTACGCCAATACCCGCTCCGGTTAAGGTCTTAGCTGCGGTGGCAGCATAACCGATATATTCTCCTACAGGGCCGCCAATCAGCGCGCCAACCTGAGCCAGAATCGTCCCTATAATAAGAGTTGCAAACAAGCCTGACGCCATACCTGTCATACCCTCCACAAATATATCATTTAAATAAGCTTTAAACTTCTTTGACATTCTTAACGCCTCCTTAAAAACGCATAAACCTTTTATTCCATCTTGTTTCTTGCTCGCCGCCTATAAAGGCAGGAGTCTTATCCCATATGATAATATTTATCTGCTATACTATCACATTTAAATTACATTTTCAACCGCCCATAACCCAAATACTTAAAGGTTGCTTAAGCCTTATTTTCAACCGTAAAGTGTTTAATTTTATAAAACATATTGTAATAAAGGCATGTATAATGTACACTATATAAATATGAAAAACAATAAAAATACTAATTAACAGGCGTAAGGTTTAATAAATAATTCAGTGAATATAAAAAATTATCTTTAACATCAAACAAAATATTATGATAAAACAGGAGAAAATTATGTTTCGTATCTGGGGAAAAATCTGGAAAGAAAACCATCTTCTTTCCGACACTGTAATAGAATGCGGCGACGACAGCTTAAACCGCACAAGAAAGGTATACTACTGTTTGGAAGAAATCTGTAATGAATTCGACTTAGGTAAACCAATTTGGCTTGAACAAAACAAAAAGGAATTTATTCTTCATAGTAAAGTCCGCTTCTTTCAGGACAGTTTCATAGAACAAATAGATTTCGATTATCTGGAAATGCAGGTAATTGAAGAAGATTATTAATAAAAACAGCCGCCCGAATATGATATGATAACGAGAAAAGTCGAGATGATATGATATCATCATACCAGCATCAGGCAGCTATTTTTATAAGATATTTAAAAGTTTTTAATATATATGTCTGTGATTATTTAACATATCTCTGCGCCGGGAAGCATTTTTTTCTCAGGCACCATAAGAGACAGCTCGCCCTTATCATTTTCTGCACAAAGCAACATTCCCTCCGACAACACGCCGGCAAGCTTCGCAGGCTTTAGATTTACCAACACCATAACCTCCTTGCCCACCATATCTTCAGGCTTATAATCCGCTTTAATTCCTGATACAATCTGCTTAACTTCACTGCCCACTAAAACCTGAGAACACAGCAGCTTCTTAGAGTTCTTAACCTCCTCGCACTCCAGTATGCGTCCTACTTGAAACTGCATTCTGCCAAACTCCTCAAATGTAATCTCCGGCTTTGCCTCAATGTCAATAACAGGACCTCTTGCCTCCTTCTTGGCAGCCTCAATGCGAGCCTCCACATTTGCGATAACCTCCTCCACATCAAGCCTTGCAAACAAAATCTCAGGTGAAGCAGTAATCTTTGTTCCGCTCTTATATAATCCATAATTCTCAAGGTCATAAAACTTTCTAGGCTCTGTATTAAGCTGTTTTAAAATCTTCTCAGCAGTTTCCGGCATAAACGGGGTAAGCAGGTTAGCGCCAATACTGATACATTCGCACAGGTTGTAAAGTACAGTGTCAAGACGGGGCATATTAGCCTCATCCTTTGCCAGAACCCATGGCTCTGTCTCATCAATGTATTTATTGCACCGCTTGAACAGTGTAAAAATCTCAGTAATAGCGTCCGCTACCCGAAGCTTATCCATCTTCTTAATTACCCTTCCGGCAACGCTGGTAGCCATACTAATCAAATCATCATCAACAGCAGCCTTCACATTGCGGTTAGTCACCACTCCTCCAAAATACTTGTTGGACATGGAAATTGTGCGGTTTACCAAATTACCAAGAGTATTGGCAAGCTCCGAATTCATACGCTCCACCAAAAGCTCCCAGCTAATTACCCCGTCATTTTCAAAAGGCATCTCGTGCAGTACAAAAAAGCGCACAGCGTCGACGCCGAATATATCTACCAAATCGTCGGCATACATTACATTTCCCTTGGACTTGCTCATCTTGCCATCACCCTGAAGCAGCCATGGATGTCCAAATACCTTCTTAGGAAGAGGCAAATCCAAAGCCATAAGCATAATAGGCCAGTAAATCGTATGGAAACGCAAAATATCCTTGCCAATCAAATGCAGGTCTGCCGGCCAGAACTTGTTGAACTTTGCATCTGATTTACCATCTGCATCATACCCGATACCGGTTATATAGTTTGTCAGCGCGTCAAGCCACACATATACAACATGCTTGTTATCAAAATCAACCGGAATACCCCACTTGAACGAGGTACGCGACACACAAAGATCCTGAAGCCCCGGAAGCAAAAAGTTATTCATCATTTCATTTTTTCGGGACTCCGGCTGAATAAACTCCGGATTATTATTAATATGGTCAATCAGCCTCTGTGTATAATTAGAAAGCTTTAAAAAATAGGCCTCCTCCTTGGCGGGCTTCACTTCCCTACCGCAATCCGGACATTTACCGTCCACCAACTGGGACTCAGTAAAAAATGATTCACAAGGAGTACAGTACATACCTTCATAATAACCCTTGTAAATATCGCCCTTATCATAAAGCTTTTTGAAAATCTTCTGCACCTGCTTCTCATGGTAATCATCTGTAGTCCGGATAAACTTATCATAAGAAGTATTCATCAAATCCCATATATCCTTAATCTTTCCGGCAACATCATCAACATATTCCTTTGGCGTAACACCCTGCTCTTTAGCCTTAAGCTCCACCTTCTGTCCATGCTCATCCGTACCTGTCTGGAAAAACACGTCAAATCCCTGCTGCCGCTTAAAACGTGCAATTGAATCTGCCAAAACAATCTCATAGGTATTGCCTATATGAGGCTTTCCAGAGGCATATGCAATTGCGGTTGTCATGTAAAATGGTTTCTTACTCATAACGCTACTCCTCCTTTTGGTCATGCACAAATGAATGCACGCCATAAAATATTTACTTTTCTGAGGAATCTGCAAATAAAAATGCGAGATTATCCTTGAAAAGCAATCTACACGCCTTTTAAGTATAATCCCACTGGAAATTTGTGTCAAGCACCCTTTGAAGCCGCCTTTGACAGCCTGTGTATAGTTACAGTTGGCATGGCGCTTTCCACTTTTACTATTTTAAAGATAAGAGAAGCGCCGCATAAGCGGCGCTCATAAAATATGCATAACCATATACAAATACTATAATTACACTTTACTAGCTCAATGCATCAACCAACTTCTTAACAGCGGCAAGAGCCTCATCAGGAAGCTTGTCATAACCTCCGTTATTAGTATTGAAGCCTTCTACAGCATCAACTCGGTTCTGCATAGCATTCTTCAATGCTTCCTTGTACTCAGCATTGTTTAAATCCGGCTTAAAGTCAGCAGTCTTGCCTGACCAGTCGTACATAATCTCGATATCCTCGAAATTACCCCACTGCTCAAACTTAGCCTTGCCCTCGACAATATCCTCCAAAATACCCAGAGTATCTGCAGGCTGACACTTGGTGCCCATAAAATCACCGGTATTAACAATATAACAATCTACATCCTTCTCCTCAATTAACTTCTTAAACGCCTTGTAGTCGTTGACCAATGGATAAGTTCTGAATGGATTAGCATAAGGAACAATACGAAGCGCATTCATATCAGTACCTGCCTTAACACGCTCAGCAGTAGAAGTCTTAGTAGCCAGAGTTGCACCCATTACAGAAGCTAAAGCAGCGCCCTTTAACTTAATAATCGGAGGAATCGTAGGATCCTTCATAATCCAGAAAATAGCATTAACCGGACTGTCAATCTTGTCCACGCGGTTAGGAGACCACAGCTTAGACTTAATAGCGCGTCCGTTACCGTTACGGACATCCTCTGTAACAAGCTGAATCTTACCATCCTCGTCCATAGTTGCAGAACAGTTCTGAACAGTCAGCAAATACTTGTTATCCGGACAGCCTGTAGGATAATCAGCAGTTTTATCAAAATAAGTTGGCTCTAAAGCGATGGAAGCGCAAGTATCGGAATTAATAATAAACGCATCATCATGAAGCACCTTTATACCGCCAAATGCATCATACTTGCCGCCATGCTTAGCATGTGTCAATGTAGACTTACCTGAACCTGAAAGACCATATACAGAAGCCACATACTTCTTGCCGCCTTCTAAGCAGTACTCCTTCTGTCCTCCATGACATGAAGCATAACCGTTGCGGTTAGCTAAAGCCCACGCCATAGTAAGCGTACCCTTTTTATGCTCGCCAAAATACTTCATACCAAGAATAGCTGCGCAGTTCTGGTTTGTATCAAAATAGCAAAGAGTCAGCGGATCGCTTAAGCAGCTATAATCCACATCAGGGCTCTCGGTTGGCGTCCACTGAGGATCAGAGAAGATATAGATATCCGCTTCCTTACCATCGCCAATCATCTTAGAATTCTTGTACATCTTAACATATTCATCAGACATATACTGGAAATTAAGCATCCAGTTGTAAAGCAGATTCTCTTCACCCTCTGGAATTAAAAGATGCGCCTTACACATAAACTCCTCATCTAATCCTACAAAACAGGTTGCATGATAAAGCTTCTCCCAGCGAGTCTTGTAAATAGCGTCCATAACCACCTTGTCAAGCTTGGCTGCATCTACTCCGGGATATCCCTTGATTCTGCGGGCTGCTGCATAACGTCCGGTTACTGCTCCGTCATTAAACAGTAAAACCTTGGCATCTGCATCAAGACCAAACTCCTCACCTCTGTAAACAGGCATATCGGTAACAATGGTGCCGGGTGAATTCTTAGCCAGATTATAAGCCTCTTTCAAAGTATTTACCTTAACTACGTTGTTGCCATAAAATGCCGCTTCAATGATTGCGCGGGTATTAGTTACCGCTTCTCCTGTTTTAGGAAATCCAACTTTGCCAGCGCCAATCTCTTCCAGTTTGTAATTTGCCTTTGTTGCCATGTTATAAAAACCTCCTATGTTTTATATTTTATCATTATTAGGGTGTAACATTACAACTATTTTTAATGTGGTAAATATTGGTAAATAAACACTACAAAAAAATAATAGCAATGAAAGGAATATTCCTTTAAACGTTGCTCCCTAAATAAATCAAATAAAGGTGGCTGAAACTTATTAGTCCACCACCTTAAGTATAATTTTTACAACGTCAAAAGTCAACCTTCATTTCTGGAAAATATGAGTAATTTTTTATTCTTTTCCTTTTGAAGTAATATACTCCTCCACCTGCTTGCGAAGCACATCAAATGGCGCCGGCCCGCAATCAAGAATCACCTTATGGAAATCCTTTGAAGTAAACTTATCCTTTAAAGACTCCTTAGCCATACAGCGTAGATTCCAAAATTCAAGATATGACACGTAATATTGAAGATAATTGGCAGGATCCTCCACAACCAGAGTATATAGCTCGTTGACCGTTTCGACGTCCCCCATGCCATATTCATCCAAAAAACTTTTTAACTTCTCCTTATCCCATCCCTTGTAATTAACCCCAATATCCGCTATAGAAGAAATCGCCAGTGAAAGCTCTGAATCCACCTGACATAAATCGGTAATTTCTTCATCAGACTTTCCATAATCATAAAGCTCATAAGAACTAAGCTCCACATAAGTCGCCCAGCCTTCTGTATATCCGCCGAAATTAAGTATTTGCCTGATTGGATTAGGGTTGGTGGAATTATAATAATTTGTCTGGTATAAATGTCCGGGATACCCTTCATGGGCAAGCGTATTAAATAAATCCTTCATACTGAAACTGCTGCTCTTATCATTGATATAAATAGTATTTTGATTTTTGTTATCAATCTGGGGAACCATGTAAAATGCCGGACTTAACGACTCTGCCAGAGATTTATCCACACGCTTCACCTGATAATTCACATCAGGGCATTCAGGATAATATTTCTCCATCTTCTTTTTCAAATACTCAAGAATATCCTTAGGTTTACTCATGGAATATTCAAGCTCGTCATACTCGTCAAAAACATCTTCATTTTTTGTCATTAAAGACGACAACCTTGTCATTAATGTGTCAAGCCTTCTCTCTAAAATGTCCCATATATCATTAACCTCCATATCAGAGCATGTGTAATATTTTGCCAGATAAGAATAATATTCCTTACCTTTTTTAAAATGGCAAAGCCCTCCTTCATTTTTACCCGTTCCCTTTAAAACCTCCATATCCTCAATAAGCTTCCTGTATCCGGCAATTACATATTCGTTTACATAGCTTTCATTTGTCGTTAAAAATTCCTTCTTTTTATCAGCAGAAAGCCCCTCTATACTATTAAGCCTTTCTTCAAATGTAGTGATTAGATAATTCTTCTTGGGCTCAGCAATAAACTCTTTCATCTGCTTTAACGAATGAGACAAAGTTTCATCGCTTATAAACAATCCCGCAGCAGACACCTGCCTCTCATACTCTGCAAGCTGTTCAAAATACTCCGGCACTTTAGTTAAAAGTATAAGGTATGTATCTACATCCTCCTCCTTGTTTAAAGGGTATTCCGCAAGCTCGACCGGCATATTTGCAGGCACCCCCAAATCCGGACTGAGTACTGTTGAATAAAGCTCAAAACCCACGCCGCAAAGAGCCAGCTTCAGATAATAGACAAGCACATCATATGTAAGCCTCTGCTCATCTGTCAACGCCTCATACTTAAAATCCATAAGCTCTTTATAACATTCTTTATTTTCATTATTATCCTCCTCCATCTTTTCAATGGAAAGCTCTTCAAAGGCGATATCCTCCTTATCCTCCTCAATGCCATATGCCTTGGGGTTATCAAGCGTATAGTGAAGCGACAGTGTTCCGCTGTTTTCCATGGTATCCACAAATTGCTCTTTACACCACTTGTCAAACCGCTGCTGCTCCTTTACCGTAATCTCATCCTTTAAGCTGGCGCCGCCGCTGCTCTTAGAATACTCTGTACTGTTTGCAGAACAGCCTGTTACAACGAGCAGCAGCATACATAGCAGCAGGGCGGCTCCTCTTTTTTGCAATATTCTTATCCGATTCTTCACTATCTTTCCTCCATCTAAAAAAATTTTGCATATACAAAAGTATATGCAAAATTTTATCATAAATATATTAAATTTTAAATAGCCTGAAAATTACTATTCTGCAGCGTCGCCTGATGCGTCGTCAGTCGTTGATTCAACCACCTTAGTAATCGTAAAGCTATAGTCATTATAGTTTCCACCGTCAGCTATAATATAGGTTGTATTCGCGTCCAATTTTACCTTATCATTACCAAGCGATTTACCTTCCCCATCATAGAAAACAATGTCTTCATCGTAGCTGTCAATGCTATATTCACCTGCTTCTGTCGGAATAAACTTATAAGCATAAGGTGAATCATCTAAGGAATAAGGGCCACTACCTATATTGGCTGTGTAAGTAGTATCCTTTGCACCCGGTGTCTTTTCTGTCCTTGGCTCACCCGCAGCTTCTTTAGTAACTGCTGCCTGAACTGCTGTATTGACAACTGCTACATTAGCAACATATCTGATGTCAGAATCAGTGTACGTATATCCATTAAACCAGTCGCCTTTTGTGTCTGTTGAATTGCTTACTGTGTCTGTCTTCAATAGATAGCTGCCTGCCTTAAGATAAATAACGCCATCTGAATATGTTTCTCCCACATATTCATTATTGTAATACCAATATTTGCTTTCAATATCGTCATTAGTATCGCTAGCCTTTAATACTACCTTATATATATCCGGAAGCTGAATATCATATCCCGTCTGTGATGCTGCAATATTCTGGGCGTAGAGGTACTTTGTAGACT
>CANQSN010000054.1 GCA_947626505.1 uncultured Lachnospiraceae bacterium | reverse complement strand
AAAATTCCCAAAATAAATTAAGCTTTACAGTTTAAGTAATGACTTAACTACAAACGGTCTGCAATCTCATATAAAAGCTTCTCAGTCTTATCCCATCCAAGACATGGATCTGTGATTGATTTACCATAACAGCCTTCTCCAATCTTCTGATTACCGTCTTCTATATAGCTCTCAATCATGACGCCCTTAACAAGCTTTTTAATCTCCGGTGATAAATTCCTGCTATGCAATACTTCTTTTACAATTCTAGGCTGCTGCTCCCATTTCTTACCGGAATTAGAATGGTTTGCATCCACAATGCAAGCCGGATTAAGAAGCTGATGTTCTTCATAAAGCTTTATCAAAAGCTGGAAATCCTCGTAATGATAATTAGGAATACTCTGTCCATGCTTATTTACTGCGCCACGCAAAATAGTATGCGTCAAAGGATTACCATCTGACTTAACCTGATTAGTATGATACAAAAATGTATGATGTCCCTGAGCTGCAATCACAGAATTAATCATAACTGTTAAGTCTCCGCTTGTAGGATTCTTCATACCAACAGGAACATCCATTCCGCTTGCAATCAAACGGTGCTGCTGATTCTCAACAGACCTTGCTCCCACTGCAACATAAGATAATAAATCCTCCATATATCCCCAGTTACCCGGATATAACATCTCGTCGGCAGCGCTTAAATGAGTCTCTTTAAGAGAACGGATAAACATCTTACGAATTGCAATAAGACCATTTACCATGTCCGGTTTCTTCTCCGGATCAGGCTGATGTAAAATACCTTTGTAACCTTCCCCTGTTGTACGAGGTTTATTTGTATAAATACGCGGAATAATAAGCAGCTTATCCTTTGTCTGCTCGTTCACTCTTGACAGACGCTGCACATAATCGCATACCGCCTCCTCATTATCAGCAGAACATGGCCCTATAACAACAATAAACTTATCAGATGCACCTGTAAATACATCTTTAATTTCCTCATCTCTCTGCTTTTTTACCTCCGCTAAATCCGAATCCAAAGGATACTGCTCCTTAATCTCCTCTGCACTTGGAACCCTTTTTTCAACATGTAAACTCATAATATTCAATCCCTTTCATAAAAAATATCAATGCATAGTGTATCACTTTAAAGCGGTAAAGTCAACACCCCACTATAATAATTCTTTTTCTGAATACAGTTATAAAGCTAAAACATATTTCCTATTTCTTAGAGGAATCGCCTGACACATGGACAAATGCATAATAATATGCAAGCCCTATAATAACGCCTCCTCCTATTATATTGCCAATGGTAACAAAAAGAAGATTATCATACAAAAAGTGTCCTACTGTAAGACGGTCTATCTGATTAGCTGTCAAACCGTAAAGCTCCTGCGCTTTTTGTACATATTCAGGATTCCCCTTTGCCATAATTCCAGCCGGAATATAGTACATATTAGCGACACAGTGCTCATAACCGGATATTACAAATGCGCATATAGGAAAGAAAATGGACAAAATCTTTCCAACTACTGCTTTAGCTGCCGACGCCATCAGCACTGCCAGACATACAAAAATATTACACATAATTCCTGAACATATTGCTGTCCAGGGAGAAATACTTACCTTGCCTACTGCCACCTTTATTGTCATGGCGCCAAGCATTCCATCTGTAAAATTCCACTGTCCCGTCTGACTTACTATGAATGCAATAGCTACAGAACCTAAAAGGTTGCATATGTAAACAATAACCCAGTTTCTAAGCATAGCCGAAAATTTTATGTTTTTGCTTGCCACTCCGGAAAGCATTAATGCATTTCCCGTAAAAAGCTCTCCTCCTGCCAATACAAGAGAAATTAAACCGACAGGGAATACGCACCCTGCCACAAGCTTCTGCAGCCCGACATTTTCAATGTTGTGCATCGCTACGTTACTGGCCGAAGCTCCAAGCGCTATGCAAAGTCCTGCCATCAATCCCAGTAAAATCAACTGTCTTATTGAATAAGAAGCCTTCTTAACAGACGCCTTTGACATATTCTCATGTACTTCTTGCGGGGTATAACAATTATACTGTTCCATATTATTTCTCTCCTAATAGTATATTTCTTTTATGAGCCATCTCATAGACCTTATTAAGCCTGTAACTTTTATCCTGAAAATATATTGAAGCCGCCTTAACATCCGAATATCCAAGCATTTTCTGTACACTTACCAAATCTGCGCCATTTTCAACAAGATGTGAGGCAAATGAATGCCTTATCATGTGCGGCGTAATGTCCTTACGTATTCCTGCTCTTAAAGCATATGCCTTTAACAGCTTCCAAAATCCCTGCCTTGACATGACATTTCCCTGACAATTGACAAATACTGCTTTATCCTTATTTTTAACCATTTGCGGTCTGATATTCACTATATAATTAGCAAGCGAGCATCTTGAATTGCTATCCATGGGAACTACTCTTTTATTTTCTATAGTACCCGGAGTAATATAGCCCATATCAAGATTGACATCGTCAAGTGTAAGAGTAAGAAGCTCCGACACCCTGATTCCTGTTGCATAAAGCAGCTCAAGCATAGCCTTATCTCTGATTTCCTTTATGGAATCCTCCTTTGGCTCTGCTAAAAGCTTCTCAATTTCTTCAGGCGAAAGGATTTCGGGTTTCTTCTTTGTTACTTTCGGGGCTCTTAAATCCAGCGCAATGTTTTCATCAATATACCGTTTACGGTCAAGAAACGAAAAAAAAGCCCGAATTGCTGCAATCGCACGCGAAATAGAAGCCGGCGCCAACTTCTCCTGTTCCATCTTAAGTATATAAGAATTAAGATTAGTGTTAGTAACGTCCTTCACATCTAAAACTTTGTTCTGTTCCAAATATCCACAAAGCTTTAGCAAATCCCTACGGTACGACTGTATTGTATTATGGCTCATATGTCTTGTCTGTTCTATATAAGCCATAAATTCTTTGACATATTTTTCCATAAGCATACCTTCTAAAATTTAACAATCAGTATAACTATTATAAATATTCTTGTCCATAAAATCAATGAAAACTTTGACATTTTCCTAATACAATAACGCAGCGGATAAAATCAGCAAAATGTTACATTAACTTATAAGCTGAACAAGTTCAGGAGTTACATATACCTCCACAATAATCCCCATAGCAAATAATACTAACAGGCTTATACACCTTTTCACCTTCATACCTTTTTCATATGCCAAAAGATAACAAAGAACTGCCCCTCCGTAAAATGCCAATGCCGGTAAAATCAATAAGATTACAAATACCATTCCCTGTATTCCATAGGCAATAGATTCTACAGAAACAATTACGCCTACAATAAATCCTAATATCATAAAAAAAAACTTAGAACATAGCTTTACAGAAAAAATTTGCATTAGCACTACAAGTAAAAGCAGCTCTAAAAACCGCTGTTCTATTACAAAAACCAACAGCTCGCCCTGATTTACAGAAAGTCCCTCTTCCAAAACTCCCTTTATGCTTAGGGATCTTGCAATATCAAGGACCTCATCTCCCAACAACAGATTCACAAACAATGTTCCAATAACATTTCCCAGCATCAGTAAGAAAAACAACTGATTCACCAAAACCGTATAATCTTTAATATCTTCTGTCCTATGCTCCAAACCCATCCCCCATTTCCTATCTCATAAATAACCATATGATTGAAAATGAAAGAATATGCACTTCTTAAGGCGCTTAAAGACTACAATTTATTTGCTATTTGATTGTATAGAAGAATTGCTGTAACCGTTTTTGAATCAATAATCTGCCCCCTGACCACCATATCTACCGCATCTTCTAAAGAAAATCTCTTTACATTAATCCATTCATCTTCGTCTAAATGCTGAGATGTTCTTTTTAGCCGGTCTGCATAAAAAATTCCCAATAACTCATTGCTGTACCCTATGGCAGGTATAGAATCTGTTAAATGTACAATATGGTCCGAGCGGTATCCGGTCTCCTCCTCCAATTCTCTGGCTGCACAAACTGCATACTCCTCCTGACCTTCTCTTTTCCCTGCCGGAATCTCCAAGGCAATTCTGTCCACTGCATTTCGGTATTGTTGAATAAGAAGGATAGAGCCATCATCCATAACAGGTAAAATCCCTGCTCCTCCCGGATGCTTTACTAAATCCCAATCCACTTCCTTACCATTAGGAAGTTTAATATGCTCTGAATAAAGGCCGACAGCAACCCCTTGGTGTGCAAGAGTGCAGCTTATTTTCTCATATCCTTCTGCCATTTCTTAATCCTCCGGTACTACTCAACTGATTTTACAAAATCCTCAATCCTGTCAAGTCCCTTTTCAATCTGTTCCATGGAAATAGCATAAGATAATCTGATATGCCCTTCGGAAGCAAAATCTTCACAAGGAATCACTGCTGTATTATAATCTTCGATTAATATTCTCGCCATATTTGCCGCTGTAGCAACCGTCTCCCCCTTATACTTTTTATCCATTATATCTGTCGCATCTACAAATACATAAAATGCACCCTGCGGTTCTAAGCATGATAACAGAGGCATATCGCATATCCTCTTATACATATATTTTCTTCTTCTGTCAAATTCCTTACGCATCTCTTCTATTGTGTCCTGTGCTCCAAGAAGCGCCTCTTCTGCTGCATCCTGCGCAATAGAATTGGGGTTTGATGTTGAATGGCTCTGTATTGAAGACATCAGCTTTGCAATCTCAACGCTGGCGCCTGCATAACCAATTCTCCAGCCTGTCATAGCATAGCTCTTTGCTACTCCGCCTACAGTAATAGTCCTTTTATAAATTTCCTCTCCAAGAGATGCAATACTTACATGTTCTTCATCATCATAAATTAACTTCTCATATATCTCATCGGAAATAACATAAATATCCTTTTCCACTGCAAAATCCGCAATTGCCTGAAGTTCTTCCCTCTCGTACATCATACCTGTAGGATTGCATGGACTGTTTACTATAAGAGCCTTTGTTTTGTCTGTAAAAGCTTTCTCAAGCTCTTCTATCGTTACCTTATATCCGTTCTCTTTCTGCGTAAATACTGTTACCGGAACTCCGTCCGCTAATTTTACAATCTCAGGATAACTTAACCAATATGGAGCAGGAATCAATACCTCATCTCCCGGATTTAATATTGCCATAAATGCATTGGTAAGAGAATGCTTACCTCCATTACTGATAACCACCTGATCTATGGTGTAATCAAGCCCGTTTGTTTCTTTAAACTTCTGACACACAGCCTTTTTTAAGGAAACTGTACCGGAAGCCGGCGTATATTTTGTATGACCTTCATGGATTGCTTTAATTGCGACCTCGCATATATGCTCAGGTGTATTAAAATCTGGCTCGCCTGCGCCAAACCCAACAACGTCAACTCCCTGAGCTTTAAGCTCCTTTGCCTTGGCAGTAATTGCTAATGTTGAAGAAGGCTTCACTGCCTGCGCCTTCTTTGATAATGTTAATGACATAATATCACCATCCTAATCTAATCTATTAAGGAATAAAATTCACAAATGCTATTTTAATATAGTATTCACCAAAATACAAGATGATTTTCAAAAAAATTCTTTTTATTTACAAAATATAGACAATATCCCACCTTTTAACCTATTTTATGCAATCTTGTACACACAAACCTGCATTTTACATAAATAAGGGCACATATACACCATGCATATCCTGCCAATAATTAAGTACGCCGCTTAGAAACCATTTAAATGTAAAAAAACACTGTATGCAAAATCGCATACAGTGTTTATCTTCCTATTTCGCATAATCTGTGACACGAGACTCACGTATCACATTAACTTTAATCTGGCCAGGATAATTGAGTGAATCCTCAATCTGTTTAGATATATTCCTTGCCAATAAAATCATATCTGCATCGGTCACCTGCTCTGGAACTACCATAACACGAATCTCTCGACCTGCCTGAATAGCAAAAGTTTTATCCACTCCCTTGAATCCGTTAGAAATGTCTTCAAGTTCCTTTAATCTTGTTGTATATGTTTCAAGTGTTTCTCTTCTTGCACCCGGTCTTGCAGCCGATATTGCATCTGCCGCCTGAACAATACATGCAATCAAAGACTCTGGTTCACAGTCGCCATGATGGGCGGCAACTGCATTAACAATCAATGGTGATTCTTTATATTTCCTACATAAATCCACACCAATCTGAATATGAGATCCTTCCATCTCCTGATCCAGTGATTTGCCAATATCATGTAATAACCCAGCTCTTTTGGCTGTACGAATATCCAAACCAATCTCTGCTGCTATCAGTCCACATAACTGTGCAACCTCAATTGAATGTCTTAATGCATTCTGACCATAGCTGGTACGAAACTTCATCTTACCCAGCAAACGAACCAACTCTGGATTAATACCATGAACACCAACCTCCAGTGTTGCCGCCTCACCTTCTTCGCGCATCTGTGTTTCCACTTCATTGCGGGCTTTTTCAACAGTTTCTTCGATTCTGGTTGGATGGATTCGTCCATCAACGATAAGCTTCTCCAATGCTATTCTGGCAACCTCGCGTCGAACTGGATCAAAGCTTGATAAAATGACAGCCTCGGGAGTATCATCAATAATCAAATCAACGCCTGTCATAGTCTCTAAAGTACGAATATTACGTCCTTCACGACCAATAATGCGTCCCTTCATTTCGTCGTTTGGCAACTGTACAACGGAAATTGTTGCTTCAGACACATGATCCGCTGCACACTTTTGAATCGCATTGACAATATACTCCTTTGCTTTCTTGTTTGCTTCTTCCTTGGCTCTGTTTTCCATCTCTTTAATCATTAGAGCCATTTCGTGTTTCACATCATCTTCTACACTTTTCAACAAAAAATCTTTTGCTTGTTCAGAGGTTAATCCTGAAATTCTTTCAAGTTCCTGCAGTCTCTTAGCACGAAGCTTCTCAATCTCGACATTTTTCTCAGCCAGCTTAGATTCTCTCTGGTTAAGATTTGCCTCCTTCTTCTCCATTGCATTCGCCTTTCGTTCCACGTTCTCTTCACGATCAAGAACACGTTTCTCCAAACGCTGCAACTCGCTACGCCGTTCCTTGGTCTCCTTGTCCAACTCATTCTTAACGCGAATGGACTCCTCCTTGGCTTCCAAAGTGGCCTCACGCTTCTTCGCTTCTGCTGTTTTTAATGCTTCATCTATAATTTTCCTAGCCTTATCCTGCGCACTTCCAACCTTCTGTTCTGAATCTGATTTATACTTGGAAACAGACACCTTAGAAGTTACCGGAATCGCAATCACGAGGCAAATTAAAGCTGTAATAGCACAAGCTATAGCATATCCCACAGGAGCACCTCCTTATTTAGTTTTCATTGTACTTATAGTACAACACTCCAATTTTATACTTATTTTAGTCAAATGTCAAGCAGTTCTAGCAAAAATCTAGTGAGTCTAATGTAGTCTAATACTATATTTTGTGCTTTATATCATGTGTTAAACAAACTTCTAACACCACTGTTCCATATTATCTTTATACTGCCGGATAACAGACTGTATTGTATGTGCCGGAATACCTCTGTAAGCCATAAAATGATATACTTTGTTCCATCCTGATATATCCGGATTACTTGTGCCAAGCTGCTTAAGCTTCTTATGAAAACATTTCTTTGCATACTCCTTCTCAGCCTCATCAAAATCAATATCCCTAGTATCCTCTACTTGTAAAAATGCCTCCTCAATATCATCTTCATGTATTCCTTTATGCTTAAGTACCCTTGTTATATCAAATCGGCTAAAACTGTCATGCCTGCTATCAATATATCTTCTTGCATACCTTATATCATCTAAATAATGATATTCCTGCAAATACTCTATAACGCTTTCTATAATATGAACAGGATATTCCGCAGATTGAAGCTTTTGCATGATGGAAGCCTTAGTATAATCCCTGCGTTCCAGCATATGAAGCGCCCTTTTTTTGCAGCGTGGTAAAATAATATCTGATAAAATGCTGCCAACAAGGTCTTCTGAAACTCTCTGCCCTTCTTCTAAAGAATACTTTTTAAGTTCCTTGCCATATAAAGAAAATTGACATTCCCCATTCACATATATGCGATACCGCCCGTTGTCTGTATGCTCAATCTGCGTAATAACCATACTCGCTACTTCTCCTCCTTCTTATCAGCAGCATTTGCAGAAGCAATATCATTATCAGCCTCCTCTGTTACCAGACCATAGTGAATACGTACTTTATGCTCAATCTCATTACATATATCAGGATTATCCTTTAAGAATATCTTTGCATTCTCTCTTCCCTGTCCAATCTTCTCTCCATTGTATGCATACCATGCGCCACTCTTGTTCACAACATCACAGCCTGCCGCCAAATCCAGAATATCTCCCACCTTAGAAATTCCTTCGCCGAACATAATATCAAATTCTGCTTCCTTAAATGGCGGCGCAATCTTATTCTTAACAACCTTAACCCTTGTACGGTTGCCAATCATCTCCCCGCTTGCTTTCAAAGTCTCAATTCTACGCACATCTAAACGAACTGATGAATAATACTTAAGCGCACGTCCGCCTGTAGTTGTCTCCGGATTACCAAACATTACCCCAACCTTCTCTCTGAGCTGGTTAATAAATATTACAGAACAATTGGACTTACTTATAACTGAAGTAAGCTTCCTCAATGCCTGTGACATAAGCCTTGCCTGCAATCCTACATGGGAATCTCCCATCTCCCCCTCAATCTCCGCTCTTGGAACCAGCGCTGCCACTGAGTCTACAATAACAATATCCACTGCGCCAGAACGTACCAGAGTTTCTGTAATCTCAAGCGCCTGCTCTCCATTGTCCGGCTGTGAAATATACAAATTATCAATATCCACACCGATATTTCTTGCGTAGGCCGGATCTAAAGCATGTTCTGCATCCACAAATCCCGCAATACCACCCCTCTTTTGTACCTCTGCAATCATATGTAAAGTTACAGTTGTCTTACCGCTGGACTCCGGTCCATATATCTCAATCACTCTTCCCTTAGGGATTCCTCCTACTCCAAGAGCAATGTCCAAGCTCAGGGAACCTGTTGGAGTAGTCTCCACATTCATATTCTTACCCTGCTCCCCCAGCTTCATAATGGCTCCCTTGCCATAATTCTTCTCAATCTGCATAACTGCAGCATCTAATGCCCTTAACTTATCTTCCTGCTTACCCATAATCAATCTCCTTTTCTAATTAAGTTCTCGAAAATATGTTCGATAATATGATATTACATTATTTTTCGTTATCTGTCAACCTTATTTTACATAAAAAAAGTACATTTGTTCGTAATATTGTAAACAAATGTACCGCTTTAATATTTATTTATCTTTCTAAGGAATTATAGCATAAATATTCGAATTTGCATAGAAGCTTTTCACATTTTTAATATTATATTTAAAACAATCGCCATAGCCTGTTTTACTGAAGCTCTCCTTACTTCTATGCGTTCCCCTTTAAAATGGCATTCTGCGACGTACACGCTGCTATTGACGCAAACACCGATGTACACAAGTCCTACGGGCTTTTCCTTCGTTCCTCCGGTAGGTCCGGCAACACCTGTAATACCAACTCCCACCTCTGCGCCTGAAGCATTTGCAACCCCATAAGCCATTTCACAGGCAGTTTCAAATGATACTGCTCCATGCTGTTTTAGTGTTTCGTTTGATACGTTAATAAGCCTTTGCTTCGCTTCGTTTGAGTATGTCACATATCCTTCATTAATCACATCAGAAGCTCCTGACACATTTATAATGGTTCCTGACAAAAGCCCTCCTGTACAGCTCTCAGCGCAGCAAATGTGAAGCCCTTTCCTTTTTAAGGCGTCTACAACCTGTTCCTCAAGCGGCTGCTGCCTTTCCTGCTCTGTAATCTCGGTTTCTTTAATCATTTCATATTTTTGATATTCCATCATATCCTCCACTTTTCTAACATGTTTCAATCACGCCTTTATTTTTAAGCAAATAGTCTATCATAGAAACAATAGTTAAAATTAATGCAAGATATACTAATATCTGTTCAATGATAAAAAATACGCCGCCATTTAATCCCAATGACATAAACAGTAATAATACTACCAGCATTACCATTGTCTCGGCTGTTTTAATCTTTCCCCACCATCCTGCGGCAATTACAACGCCCTTCTCTGCCGCCATCATTCTAAATCCGCTTATGATAAATTCCCTTGCAATAATGCATACGACTATCCATGCCGGAATCTTACCCATTTCCACAAAAAGAATCATAGCTGACGCTACAAGCATTTTATCTGCCAATGGATCCATAAACTTACCAAAATCCGTTACCAGATTCATTCTCCTTGCCATCTGCCCATCCACAAAATCAGTAAGGCTGGCAATCACAAACACCGCCAAAGAAGCCCATTTTGCCCAAGTATTATCAATCATCATAAACACAATAAAAACGGGAATTAATATAACTCTTATCATTGTTATTTTATTTGGTAAATTCATATTCTCTCTCTCCTATCAAATCATATTCATCAAAACCGGTAATCCTAGCCTTAACAATAGTCCCCGATATAATCTCCTCCGGCGAAGATACAAACACTGCCCCGTCAATCTTTGGCGCATCCTTATAGCTTCTTCCGATATACACATCCTCCTCATAAAGATAGCCTTCAATCAAAACATCAATGCACTGTCCCATCATAGCCTCTCCATGCTCGTATGAAATTGCCTGCTGCAGCTCCATTAATTCATTCCGCCTTTTTATCTTAATCTCCTCATCAAGCTGTGCTTCCATAGAGGCTGCCGGAGTATCCTCCTCCGGAGAATATGTAAATACACCAAGCCTGTCAAATTCCATTTCGTTTACAAACCGATACAAGGATTCATATTCCTCATCTGTCTCACCGGGAAAACCTGCAATCAATGTTGTTCTAATAGCAATATTGGGAATGCTTTTCCTAAGATGCTTAATAGTTTCAATAAGCTCACGCTTACTGGTACGCCTGCCCATCCGCTTTAAAATAGTATCCTCGCTGTGTTGTATTGGGATATCCATATAATTACATATTTTTGATTCTTCTTTTATAACATTTATCAAATCCTCTGTAATCTCCTCAGGATAACAATATAAAAGGCGAATCCATAAAAGACCGTCAAGCTCGCAAAGCTTTTTCAAAAGTGTTGGAAGCATTTTCTGTCCATAAAGGTCAATACCATAAACTGTAGTTTCCTGTGCCACAATATTAAGCTCTACTACGCCGCCTTCAACTAATTTTTTTGCTTCCTCCAATATATCCTCCATTGGAATACTACGGTAACGTCCCCGAATTTTAGGAATAATACAATAGGTGCAGCATTTATCACAACCCTCGGCAATCTTAAGATATGCGGTATAACTGCCTGTGGTCACAATTCTTGTGCCGGAATATGCCGGCATATAGTCTACTCCCTTATAAAGACAATAACGTTTCCCCGAAATCGCCTCATTGATTGCTGTTACAATCCCATCATATGAGCTTGCGCCAATCATCACATCCACCTCGGGAATCTCCTCTAAAATCTCCTGCCTGTAACGCTGGGCAAGACAGCCTGTCACCACTAAAAGCTTAAGGCGTGCTGTCTTCTTATATTCAGCACATTCCAAAATAGTCTCAATGCTTTCTTCCTTGGCGTCATGAATAAAACAGCAGGTATTTACCACTATAATATCAGCCTTTTTCTCATCATCTGTAATGGTATATCCTGAGTCGCTTAAAAGTCCCAGCATAACCTCACTGTCCACAAGGTTTTTATCACAGCCAAGAGATATAAAATAAATATTCATATTAAATCTCCATTTCAACGCCATTAACCGGCAGCGAAATTCTTCTAATCTGTATCACGCCTATTTGTTTTGCATGTGGTAAGCCTCTACCACATTATGCATAAGCATGGCGATTGTCATTGGTCCCACGCCTCCCGGAACCGGTGTAATGTACGAGGTCTTTGGCGCCACAGAATCAAAATCCACATCGCCGCAAAGCTTATTATCTTCATTCCTGTGAATCCCCACATCAATAACGACCGCGCCATCCTTAACATAGGATTCATCAATGAATTTGGGCTTTCCAATAGCCACCACTAAAATGTCTGCCCGCTTTGTAACCTCTTTTAAATCTCTGGTTCTTGAATGACATATAGTAACAGTACCATTTTCCCTTAAAAGTAAAAGCGCCATTGGTTTTCCAACAATATTGCTGCGTCCCACAACTACACATTCCTTTCCGGTAATTTCAACATTGCTTCTCTTTAATAGCTGAATTATGCCGGCAGGAGTACATGAAACAAACCCCGACTGTCCTATGCTAAGCGCTCCGACACTCTCCGGATGGAATCCGTCCACATCCTTCATTGGAGAAATTGCCTTTATAACCCTGTCTTCATCAATATGCTCCGGCACAGGCAGCTGCACTAAAATACCATTTACCTTAGAATTCTGATTAAGACTTTCAATAAGCTCAAGCAGCTCTGCTTCTTTAGTCTCGGCAGGCAAATGATAGCTAAGCGACTCAATTCCAATATATTCACACGCCTTTTTCTTATTGTTCACATACACACTGGACGCTTTGTCGTCTCCAACTTGAATTACTGCAAGACAAATCTCTGCTCCATGCGACTTAAGCTCTGCAACCTGCTCCTTTAATTCCTCCTTGATTTTAGCTGAAATAGCTTTTCCATCAATTATATTATACATAGTATTCCTCCATTAGCTAAAATAAACCGGTAATTACACCATTTTCATTTACATCTATATTTTCAGCCGCGGGATGCTTCGGAAGTCCCGGCATTGTCATAATAGAACCGGTAATTGCCACCACAAAGCCTGCGCCTGCACTAACATAAACTTCATTTATCTGAATCTTAAAGCCGCTTGGACGTCCAAGCTTAGCGGGATCGTCCGACAGAGAATACTGTGTTTTTGCCATGCATACAGGAAAGCTTCCCATACCAAGCGCTTCAATCCGCTCTACTGCCTTTTTGGCGGCGGGAGAAAGCTGAATTCCTTCTGCTCCGTAAATCTCTTTGCAAACTATCTCCATCTTTTCTGTCAGGGAAAGTTCGTCAGAATACAGCGGCGTATATCCGCTTTCCTTTTCTTCAACAATTTTCAGTACCTTTCCTGCAAGCTCAACTCCTCCTTCTCCTCCCTTTTCCCATACTTCTGTCAATGCAAATTCGCATCCCCTTTCTTCGCAGAAGGTTTTTACAAAGTCAAGCTCTGCCTCAGTATCAGAAACAAAACGGTTCAGCGTAACAACAACAGGAACATTGTATTTATGAAGATTCTCTATATGCTTCTCAAGATTTACAATACCATCTTTTAAAGCATCAAGATTCTCCTCTATAAGATTTGCCTTTGCCACGCCACCGTTGTATTTTAACGCCCTCACTGTTGCGACAAGCACCACTGCATCAGGCTTTAATCCTGCTATACGGCACTTTATATCCAAAAACTTTTCTGCTCCCAAATCAGCGCCAAATCCTGCCTCTGTCACTACATAGTCAGTTAGCTTTAAAGCCATTTTTGTTGCGCGGACGCTGTTACAACCATGGGCAATATTGGCAAATGGGCCTCCATGTACCAGCGCGGGCGTATGCTCTAAGGTCTGGATTAAATTCGGCTTAATTGCGTCCTTTAAAAGCGCTGTCATTGCCCCCACTGCTTTAAGGTCTTTTGCAGTAACCGGATTACCCTCATAATTATAGGCAACAATAATCTTACCCAACCGTTTCTTCAAATCTTCCATATCGCTTGCAAGACAAAGAATTGCCATAATTTCTGATGCCACTGTTATCTGGAATCTATCCTGTCTTACTACTCCGTCCATTCTTCCTCCCATTCCGATTACAATGTTTCTAAGCGAACGGTCGTTCATATCAAGGCATCTCTTCCATACAATCTGCTTCGGATCAATATTAAGCTCATTACCCTGCTGTAAATGATTGTCGAGCATAGCAGCAAGGAGATTATTTGCTGATGTAATTGCATGAAAATCTCCTGTAAAATGCAGGTTCAAATCCTCCATTGGAACCACCTGCGCATATCCGCCTCCGGCAGCCCCGCCCTTTATTCCAAAACAGGGGCCAAGAGAAGGCTCCCTAAGAGCGATAATAGACTTTTTACCCATTTTACCAAGCGCCTCTCCAAGTCCGACTGTAACAGTAGTTTTCCCCTCGCCTGCTGGTGTTGGATTAATGGCGGTAACTAAAATCAATTTTCCATCCTTGTTATCCTTAACCTTCTCCATCAACTCGTCAGAAAGCTTTGCTTTGTATTTTCCATAAAACTCTAAATCATCTTCCTGAATACCAATACCTTTTGCCACATCCTTAATGTATAGCATATCTGCTTCTTGTGCAATCTCAATGTCTGTCTTCATGCCAATCCTCCTGTTATTAATAGTAATATTACATATATCTCCTTAACATATCAATATTCGGTTTGCCTTTAATTGTTGCAACCGCAACAGAAATTCCTGCAATCAGTAATACCATCGCAGCTACACAAATTATAAATTTACCTGTCTTTTGCATCTTTTCCATATTCTTATACTCCTTATAGTGTTTATTGCCCGCATATATGTTTTACAACTGCTTATGGCGTCTGCTGTACCGTCTGAGGCTGATTATATTGGATGGAATAGACAACGCTTGCCTTGCTTTCATTATTGTATTTATCCTTTACAATAACATTTGCAATAAACTGCCCATCTCCATTTGACGCAATATCTACGGTACAATTCTCATTTAAAAGCTTCTCCCCCATATCTGTTAAGTTTATAACAGTATATTCCTCACCGTTATCCGTTACATTTATTCTATTAGTTATATCTTTAATAATCATAGATATAAGCTGCTCTTCCGTAGCATCTGCTTCTATGCCGGTTAAGGTCTGATTGTCAAGACCGCTGATAACAGGAGCCTTAGTATCCACAACCTTTACAACACGAACC
>CANQSN010000053.1 GCA_947626505.1 uncultured Lachnospiraceae bacterium | reverse complement strand
ATATAGATGGGAACCCAGAGTATTGAAGTGTAATGTACCGGCGTGCGTTCGTCCATTTGAAAAAGGCATAAAAGCAGCGATGATGCAAATAGAGTCTGCAATATTCCATGAACAAATTCCATAAGCGAAAAAATTTTATTATTCATAAGGGCACCTCCCATTTTACAAATAATGACGGTTCTGTTTTTACAGGGACAGAGGCAAATTCGGGAAGCAGAAATAAGCTTTGGCTGCAATATTGTTTAAGTTCTTTGTATTCCTTTACAAGCTGTTCAGTTCTGTCATTTGATAAAAATAGCAGAGATGAATGCCAATCATATTTTTTCTTAAACCTTGCAATAGTATGATGGAAATTATCAGGCTTCATATTCAAATCTATCCTTGCCAGCCCTTTCATTACCTGCTCTAATTGCGATGTGCGGCAAAGACCTTGAAAGGTTAAAGTCTCTTTTGTAATTATATCTTTTGCGTTACTGTAAAAATGCACAGTTATACCGGACTTAATAAAGCCTGTAATAAGAGTTGCGGCAATGCTTATAATGTATTCAAGAAGAACATCCTTGTTGTTATCATAAAATGGATTAAGGTTGCACAGTATAGTAATCTCCTGCTCCATAACCGGTTCTGTCAGATTAGTATAAAGAGAGCCATATCTGGCAGACTGTTTCCAATTTATAAAGTGAAGGTTATCTCCGGGAATATATGGGCGGCTTCCCTTGCATGATAGAGGATCATTCCAAAGGCTTCTGTGGGAAAAATGGTTTCCAAGCCATTGGATATAGGAGTCCGGATGTTTGGACTGTTCTAACAGCTTAGGATATACATAAAGATGGGAATGGTTTTTTAGCTGACAGGCAAAGGTATGCTTTAAAAATATGTCGCTTGCTATTAAATCCAGCTCTGTCAAGGTAAAATATCCCCGTTTTGTTGCTTGAAAAGACAGGGTTCTTTTGGTGGTCTGGTAAGACAGCAGGGTAAATACGTCGTTTCTGTAGTAGTGGTCGGTAATGGCGGCATTTTCACTGCTTGCAAATTCAAACGTGTTGCTTGCAGTAAATTTAACATGGAGCCTTGACAGAGGAAGCTTCTTAAGATTGGAAACGGTTTCATTTAAATATACATTTTCTCCAATCTGACAGGTTTCTCTGGAAAATGAAAGAGTAGCGATTAACCCTTTGTTCCAGTATTTTTTGTAAAACCATGACTGGCCGCCATAAAAAATTGCAGCAAGTAATATAGTTAGTAGTATTTTCATATATTTCTCCAATCCTCCGTAGGTGTGGGAACAGTGTCTAATATGCTGCTTAGCATTGCTACAGCCTGACTTCGTCCCATATATCCATTTGCAGTCATTAGCCTGTGCGCCAGTACGGGAATGGCTAAAGTCTGTATATCCTCCGGAGTTACAAAAGTCTTGTTATGCAAAAACGCATAAGCCTTTGAACAGTTCATAAGGCTGAGTGAGCCGCGGGGGCTGATACCATGCGAGGCGTCCTCAAAGCGCCGGCTTTTGTCAGCGATATCTGCAATATATTCAATAATGCATGGATGAATGTAGGTTGATGCGGCAGCCTCCTTGAGGGATACAAATTCCTCTACTGTAAGAACAGGCTCTAATGCGTATAGCGGCTCGGCTTCATTTCTTGCGGTAAGAAGTGCAAGCTCAGCTTCTTTGTCGGGATACCCTAAGGAAAGCTGCATTGCAAAACGGTCCATTTGGGCTTCGGGGAGCGGGAAGGTGCCTGCTGTTTCTATTGGATTTTGGGTGGCAATGACAAAAAAGGGATTGCCAAGCTTATATGTGGTACCGTCCGCTGTTACTTGGCGCTCCTCCATACATTCTAAAAGAGCGGACTGAGTTCTTGGGGTAGCGCGGTTGATTTCATCTGCAAGCAATATATTTGTAAAAACAGGGCCTTGTTTAAATTCAAATTCACAAGTTTTTGTGTTGTAAATAGAGATTCCTGTTATATCTGCGGGCAGCAGGTCGGGCGTAAACTGCACTCTGCAAAAATTGCCGGATATGCTTTTTGCCAGCGCTTTTGCAAGGGTGGTTTTTCCGCAGCCGGGTAAATCCTCAAGCAGGACGTGGCCATTTGCCAAAAGAGCGGTTAAAAGCAGGGTGATTGTATCGTCCTTTCCGGTAATTACCTGATTTATATTTTTTCGTAAATTTTGTAATTTTTGTTTCATAAGCGCATTCTCCTAATTTTGTGTTCAAGACTTTTATTGCTGATATTCTCCCATTTGATAAACTGCTATAAGTATACCACAAACCCTTGCGTTTGGCTATATTAACCCATTTCCTTGGAACGGTGCGGCTGCGGCGGTATTATTTTTTGTGAATAAGTTTAAGTTGTGACTTTATGGTTGATGTGTTAGAATGATGGAGTGATATAAAGGAGGATACAAGTGAAAATAATAAAAGGAATTTTTAGAGTTGTTATTATATTGTTATTGCTGGCATGTGTTGGTGTAGAAGCATATCTTCATGGGGCGTTTGATTTTTTTGAACATTTGGATACTGTTGAATCGGTGGCAGAGCTTGCAGAGTATACAGGAAGCCAATTGAGGGAAGGAAAGGATACATATGATGTGTATGCGAAGAATCTTTCTGAGGATCAGGTTAAGAGCGTAAACCGGCATATGGACGGATTTTTCGGTTCGGTAGAAACTTATACTGTTATAGGGAAAAAGATGGATGGCACGTTAAAACTGCGCATGAATCTTAACGTTTCGGATAACCTTAAAGTATGGAATGCGTTGATATCGGGAGAGGGAAGCGAATTGTTACAGGATAAGCCGCTTACGTTGTATCAGGAGGCCGATAGAATCTTAAAAACAGAGATTCGCAGTGATATGACGGATTTTGAGAAGGAAAAGGCAATACATGATTATATTATCTTGAATTGCGCATTTGCCGAAGGATATTCTGCAAGCGAACGCAAGGAGACAGATGAAGTTTACACAGCATATGGGGCTTTGGTCAACAAAACAGCGGTGTGCAACGGATATGCAGAGGCAATGTATCTCCTTCTAAATGCTGCCGGAATTGAATGCGAAATGGTGGTTGGAACTGCAGATGGCTCTGACCATGCATGGAACATTGTAAAGCTCAATAAGGAATGGTATCAGGTGGATGTTACATGGGACGATCCAACGCCTGACCAGAAGGGCTATGTACAGTACAGCTACTATAATCTGACGGACGAGCAGATGTCTGAAAGCCACCAATGGAATCAGGATAATTATCCGAAATGTACATCTGAAAAATATAATTATTTTGTGTATTACAAGCAGGTCTGCAAGAATTATAAACAGTTTGTAAATAAGGTAGAACGCCAGATAATGAGGAATAGGGATAAGATTACGGTGCTTGCTAAGGATTATGATAAGGAAAAGTATGATTTATCTTTTATAATGGACAAGCATCAGAATGTGTTAAAGGCTAGTTATACTGTTTTAGAGATGGGTTATGGGGCGGTGCTTACCATTAACATTACATATGTACACTAGGAAAAACTAAGGCTTAGAGGTTTGAGTAAATTAAGCTGTAGGAGATAGGAGGGCGTCTGATAAAGCAGAATTGGAGTTTGCGTTAAGACTTTAAAGCGAGTCTTTAAGTTGGAAGTAAAGGAGTAGGTATAATGAAGGAACAGTTTATAAGGGAGCTTTCTGAAAGCCTTAAAGGGCAGGTAAGCGAAGCAGTGTATCAGGATACCATTAGTTACTATAAGAGTTATATTGACGGTGAGATTAATAAGGGAAAAACAGAAAAAGAGGTGATAGAGCTTCTGGGAAGCGGAAGGCTTATTGCAAAAAGCGTTATTGACGCCAATGCCGGAAATCGTGAACAGAATAATCAACCATATGAGACTGCTTCACAGACGGAAAGTAATATACCTTTTTCGCAAAAGGCAAAATGGATTATAATACTTTTATTAGTATTGATTGCGGTATTGGCAGTGGCGGGAATTATTATTAAGGTGCTGTGGCTGTTATTGCCTGTAATTATAATTGCGGCTGTTGCGGTATGGGTGTTTAATCGTATATAAGGCGTTTAAAGCTTTGTTTTATAACGGTTTTTTGAAACTATAAAAAAGTGGTTGACAAGTTTTTCAAATTATAATATACTAGCAAAGTGCTTAAAAAGCAGGATGGAATCTTAGCTCAGCTGGGAGAGCATCTGCCTTACAAGCAGAGGGTCACAGGTTCGAGCCCTGTAGGTTCCATTTGGCGTAAGCCGGTATATATGGCGGAGTAGCTCAGTTGGCTAGAGCATACGGTTCATACCCGTAGTGTCAGGAGTTCGAATCTCCTCTCCGCTATTGATAATAACCTTGGCATTATTAATGTCGGGATAGAGAGACGAATGAACCATTCGTCTCTCTTTTTCAATTATTAGTATTTAATCTAAATAGCGAGGAGGAGTATTTATATGAGAATAGGACATGGATATGACGTGCATCGTCTGGCGGAGGATAGGGATTTAATTTTGGGAGGGGTAAAGATTCCCTATGAGAAAGGTCTTCTTGGACATTCTGATGCAGATGTTTTACTCCATGCGATTATGGATGCGCTGCTTGGAGCGGCAGGTCTTGGGGATATCGGGCAGCATTTTCCCGACACCGACATGGCGTATAAGGGAGCTGACAGCATGAAGCTGTTGGAGCATGTTAAGAGTCTGCTTGATAAGAATATGTATGTTGTGGGCAATGTAGACGCTACAATTATTGCGCAAAAGCCCAAGATGGCAGAATATATACCGTCAATGAGGGAAAATGTTGCAAGGGCTCTTTCTGTGACAAAAGAGCAGGTTAATATAAAGGCTACTACAGAGGAACATTTGGGATTTACAGGGGAAGGTTTAGGAATCAGCGCAAATGCAGTATGTCTTCTTGAAACTATGGAGGAGGCAGGAATACTTGTAGGCGGCAGCGAGTCGCAATGTGAAGGATGTACGGGTTGTAAAAATGCTGGGTAATAATCACTACAATAGTTGACAAACAGAGGAATTTTTCATAAAGTAGAAATGATACTACTGGAAGGAGTAGAGAGAGTTGAAAATTTATAACAGCTTAACCAGAACGAAAGAGGAGTTTGAACCGGTTCAGGAGGGCAAAGTGGGCATGTATGTCTGCGGCCCTACGGTATATAACTATATTCATATTGGTAATGCAAGACCCATGGTTGTATTCGACACAGTAAGAAGGTATCTGGAATATAAGGGGTATGACGTCAATTATGTTTCCAATTTTACAGATGTAGACGATAAGATTATTAAAAAGGCGCTGGAGGAGGGAGTTGATTCCCATGTGATTTCTGAGCGTTACATAGAGGAATGTAAAAAGGATATGGAGGGACTTAATGTAAAGGAGGCTACCCATCACCCGAAGGCTACTGAAGAAATTGACGGTATGATAGATATGATTTCATCTCTGATAGATAAAGGATATGCCTATGAGGTAAATGGCACAGTATATTATAGAGTCAGTAAATTTTCTGATTATGGAAAGCTGTCCAAGAAGGATTTAGAACAAATGCAGTCAGGACATAGGGATATTCTGGTGGCAGGAGAAAGTGAAAAAGAGAATCCTTTTGATTTTGTTTTATGGAAACCAAAGAAGGAGGGAGAGCCCGCATGGGAGTCGCCATGGGGCGAAGGACGTCCGGGATGGCATATTGAGTGTTCTGTTATGAGCAAAAAATATGTGGGAGATACATTGGATATCCATGCCGGAGGAGAAGATCTTATTTTTCCTCACCATGAAAATGAGATTGCCCAGAGCGAGGCGGCAAATGGAGTGCCATTTGCAAAATACTGGATGCACAATGCTTTTTTAAATATTGATAATAAAAAGATGAGCAAGTCGGCGGGCAATTTTTTTACTGTAAGGGAGATTAGTGAAAAGTATTCTCTAAGGGTACTTAGATTTTTTATATTAAGCGTGCACTACCGAAGTCCGCTGAATTTTTCCGATACGTTGGTGGAGTCGGCAAAGGCATCATTGGAACGTATTTTGACTGCAATTGAACATGCAAATGAAGTAATTTCTGCAAAAAAATTGCAAAATGAGAATAACTCTTTAAAGGAAAGTGAGATTGCTTACCAGAAGCAGATTGCAGAGCTGGTGACTAAATATGAGTCGGCTATGGAGGATGATTTTAACACTGCGGACGCCATAGCTGCAATTTTCGAGCTGGTTAAGCTGAGTAATATTACTGTAAACGAGCAGGCTTCTCTTGATTACAGCGAGAATATGCTTGCGACGATTGTTAAGCTTTGTGATGTTCTGGGAATAGATACCGATAAAGAAGATGAGATTCTTGATGAAGATATTGAGGCTCTGATTGAGGAGAGACAGCAGGCAAGAAAGGATAAGGATTTTGCAAAGGCAGATGAGATTAGGGATACGCTGCTTAATATGGGAATCCGGCTTAAGGATACGAGAGAAGGAGTTAAATGGAGCAGAATATAGATAAATCATCAGTGTGGAAGCCGGCTATTGAGGCGTTTAAAGAAAAATTTGAACTTCCGGAGAATGATGTACGGACATATTCCCCTTTGGCATTTGCCTATATTGGAGATACAGTCTATGATATGATTTTCAGAACTATAGTGGTATCACGAAAGAATATGGCGGCACACAAGTATCATAAGGAGGTGTGCAGGTATGTCAGCGCAGTTGCGCAGTCAAAGATGGTTGAAGTGCTTAAAGATATATGGACGGACGAGGAGGAGGCCATGTACCGTCGGGGCAGGAATTCCAATCCATACAACAAGGCTAAGAATGCATCTGTCATCGAATACCAAAGAGCAACGGGACTGGAATGTCTGATGGGGTATCTTTATCTAAAGGGAGATTTTGACCGTATTATGGAGTTGGTGAAGTATGGTTTAGAGCATATAGACGATTCAGAGGATTAGAGATAGGAAAAATAATTATGGCTAAGAGTGATAAAAAATACCAGAATAGGGAAAAGGGAGAAAAGAGTAATTCAGAGGATGGAATAATAGAGGGCAGAAATCCGGTTTTGGAAGCCTTGCGGTCTGATTATAGCGTGGAATGGATATATGTGCAGGAGGGGTGTCTTGACGGGCCTATACAGACTATTGTAAGGGAGGCAAAGAAACAAAAATGCCAGTTGAAATTTGTTGCAAGAGAGAGATTAGACCAGATTTCGCCTGCAAAGCACCATCAGGGAGTAATTGCCAGAGTTTCGGCATTTAATTATTCCACAGTGGATGAGATGTTAAATGCGGCAAGAAAAAAGGGCGAAGATCCATTTTTGATACTTCTTGATGAAGTAGAGGATCCGCATAATCTGGGGGCAGTGATTAGGACTGCTAATCAGGCTGGCGCGCATGGAGTTATTATTCCAAAGCATAGGGCAGTGGGACTTACTGCAACTGTTGCAAAGACCTCGGCGGGAGCCATTTACCATACTCCGGTTGCGAGGGTGACTAACCTGTCAAAGACTATTGAGAATTTAAAACAGGAGGGAATTTGGTTTGTCTGTGGAGATATGGACGGAGAGCTTATGTATAATCAAAAGCTTAATGGTCCCATAGGGCTTGTGGTAGGAAACGAAGGTAATGGCGTAAGCCGCCTTGTAAAAGAAAAATGTGATTTTAATGCTGCAATTCCCATGAAGGGAGATGTGGATTCATTGAATGTGTCTGTGGCAGCAGGGATTTTGGCATATGAAATTGTACGACAGAGAATATTATATAAGTAGGTGTAAGCATGGATTATACGGATTTAGATGAAGTGGAAATAATTCGTAAAAGCCGGAATGGCGATAATGATGCAATGGAATATATGTTGAAAAAGTATAGCGGAATGGTGCGCAAGGAGACAAGAAGATTTTATCTTATTGGAGCCGATGAGGAAGATTTGACACAGGAGGGAATGATTGGACTGTTTAAGGCAGTGCGCGATTATAATCTGGAAGGAGATACTGATTTTGCGCTGTTTGCCCACATTTGTATTGTAAGACAGCTATATACAGTGGTGAAGGCGTCTAATCGTCAAAAGCATACTCCCCTGAACACGTATGTATCCATTTATGCCCCTATGAGCGACGAGCATAGCCAGTTGACGCTTCAGGAGGTGCTTGAAGTGGAAAAGGATAATCCGGAAAAACAGTTTTTGGATAGAGAGCGTATGACAGATATTTGGGAAGCTATTAATCGGATGCTTAGTCCATTAGAGAAAAAAGTATTGGAGCTTTATTTGGAGGGTTATAATTATGAAGTGATTGGAGAGCATTTAGGAAAGAAGAAGAAGTCGATAGATAATGCTATACAAAGAATAAGAACAAAGTTACAATCCATCAGAATGGATATCGGTTAGGAGTGAATATATATGGCAATTGTAGGAATTGATTTGGGAACTACTAATAGCCTGGTAGCATATTGGGATGAAGAGGCAGGAGAGGCAAAGGTAATTCCCAATTCTCTAAGAGAACATTTAACGCCTTCTGTTGTCAGCGTGGATGATAATGGAGAAATATTGGTAGGCAGGATTGCCAAGGAATATCAGGTGGTTCATCCGGAGCGCAGCGCATCTGTGTTTAAGCGGCATATTGGAACCAAGAAGGAGTATATACTGGGAGAAAGGTCGTTTTTGCCGGAGGAGTTGTCTTCAATTGTGGTGCGTTCTTTACTTGAAGATGCCAGACAGTATTTAAAGGAGGATATAGAGGAAGCTGTTATCAGTGTTCCGGCTTATTTTAGCGATGCGCAGAGAAAGGCTACAAAAAGGGTAGGAGAGCTTTCGGGCGTAAAGGTGGAAAGAATTATTTCGGAGCCTACAGCAGCAGCTATCGCTTACGGAATTGGACAGGAGGATGCGGAAAATAAATTTTTGGTATTTGATTTAGGCGGCGGGACATTTGATATTTCTATTTTGGAAATGTTTGATTCCGTTATGGAGGTAAGGGCTGTTGCAGGAGATAATTATTTAGGCGGCGAAGATTTTACAAAGAAGCTTTCTGAACTGTTTTTGGAGAAGATGGAGATAAAGGAAGAAAGCCTGACTCCCCATGAAAGGGCAATGCTTTATAAAAAGGCGGAGCAGGCTAAGATAGACGGACGCAAATTGATGTCAATAGATTTGTCGGTTGGAGGAGAGAGAAAGCAGGCGGCGGTTTCGCAAAATGAATATGAGGCGAAGTGCAAGGAGTTGCTTTTAAGGCTTCGTGAGCCGGTGGAAAGAGCGTTATCGGATGCAAATGTTAAGGTAAAGGATATTGATGCAATTATTTTGGTAGGCGGAGGGACAAAGCTTCCTATGATTAGAACATTTGTAGCGAAGATTTTTGGAAAGCTGCCTTACATTAATATTAATCCTGACGAGGTTGTAGCTGTTGGAGCAGCAGTCCAGTCCGCCCTTAAGGGCAAGGATGCTGCCATAAAGGAGGTTATTCTTACGGATGTATGCCCGTATACTTTGGGAACAAGTACGTCTATAAGAAGGAGTGGCGGCTATTATGAACCGGGGCATTTTCTTCCGATTATTGAGCGCAATAGCGTTATACCTATAAGCAAAGTACAAAAGGTTTATACTGTATATGATGATCAGCGGGTTATGAAGATTGAGATTCTGCAGGGTGAATCACGAATGGCAAAGGACAATGTGCTTTTAGGAGAGTTAAATGTAGCTGTACATCCGACTGCTGATAAGGAAGATGAGGCAGATATACGATATACTTACGATGTAAATGGTTTGTTGGAGGTTGAAGTTACGGTGGCGTCCACAAAAACTACAAAAAAGATGATTATTGAGAAGGACCCGGGCGCCATGAGTAAGGAGGAGATTGAGGCAAGATTCAAGGAGCTTGAACATCTTAAGGTGCATCCGAGGGACAATGCTGAGAATCGTTTAGTACTGGCAAGAGGAGAACGTCTTTATGAGGAACATATTGGAGAGGAACGGGAGATAGTAAGTTACTGGATGAATGCATTTGAGGCGGCGCTGGATAGGCAGAATCCTAAGGAGATTGAGGAAAAACGAAGAGAGGTTATAAAGGCGTTTGATGAATTGGAGCAGGGTACTTGAAACGTCTGATAATCAATTATAAAGATTATGGAAATTTTGATTTAGTACTTGTCATATCAATAAAAATATGCTAGAATACCATTCGTTGAGTGCTTTCATAGCTCAGGTGGTAGAGCGCATCATTGGTAATGATGAGGTCACGGGTTCAACTCCCGTTGAAAGCTTTTAATTTTTACCGCAAGTCCTCTAATAAGGGCTTGCGGTTTTTATGTTTTTTAATATACTTATACTGCTTTAATTGTTCCGCATGCTATTTTGTCTCCGGAGTCACCGGATGGCTGACTTGTAAAGTCATCCCGCTTGCTGTGTATGACTACGGATTTTTCGATGCATTCATCAATTGTCAAATGTGCATTAAAGAATAAATTATATGCATATCCCTGATTATTTAGCAGAGGAAGCAAATCTCCTGCGTGCTGGGGGTGGGAGCGTTCAAATGGATTGTAATGCATTCCGGTTTTGTCAAAAGGAGGTGTGCAGTCACCATATTCATGAATATGCATTCCGTAAAAGTTTGTATCATGAGAAGAATCAGGCAGGTTGAATACCTCTGCTGAAATTAGTATTCCTTTATATGGCGTCTCATAGAATTTTACAATACCGGACAGATGCGGATAGTTAGAATTTCCGCGTATTTGTGCTATAGCCTTTGGATTGTCTTCATTTGCTATATTAGTGAAAGTGCTTGCTGGCGTCATATTATAAGTCCTTTTTGTATATGATATGCTTTTTATGGCATTAGGTTTCACAATTATGACAGCGGTAACTATGATTGTTCTACATGCGGTGCGAGCGATGCATTTAAGAATTTATTCAAGACTCGTTTGCGAGTATTTGCTTAAGATTCAGGTCTGCTTTAGCAGACGCTTTCTTAAGCAAACGTAAATATTGCTTTCAATATACTGAAATAGCTGGTATAATGAAAGGGCATTATTCTATCGTTAGGGATTCCTACAAATTCAAAGGAGGAAAATGAATGAAGCATTTTCATATAAGATTTTTAAGACCGGCATTGATGCTTTGTCTGGCATTTGTGGTGTGCGTATCCGGCAGTACAGGTGTTGCTGCCAAAAAAATTAAAAAGAAACAGAAGAAAAATGTAGCGGTGGGAGTGGCGGAGATTTCCGCACAGGATGTATTTCTGGGAAACAATATGACAATATACTCTACCATGATGTATACTAATTATGAGCTTAAGCTTTTGACCTGTATTATCCAGACGGAGGCAGGCAATCAGCCATATAAGGGAATGGTGGGGGTAGGCAACGTAGTGCTTAATCGTGTGGATAGTCCTAATTATGCTTCAACAATTAAAGGCGTTATTTATCAGAAAAGCCAGTTTTCACCAGTAGATAACGGAAGCATGGCAAAGGCTCTAAGAAATTATTCTAAGATGTCAGCCCAGACTAAGAGGTGCCAGAAAGCGGCAAGAGCTGCATTGGCAGGGGAAAACTATGTAGGAGACAGAACCGGATTTTGTACTCCTGAAGCTTATGAAAAAATATGCTATCAGTATGCGCAGCCGGACTCGGTTTTGAAGATAGGAGGACACATATTCTGGAAATCAAAAAGTGCAGAGTAGTAAATAAATGGAAAAGAAACGAAAAATTATATTCGTGTCTTTTCCATTCATTTATTATATGTTATACTGATATAGTATGAGAAGAGAAGATTAAATTTATTCTGTGGTTTAACAAGGAGGAAGGACTGTGGCAGAGGAGATAAAAGGAAAGAATTTTATCGAACAGGAGATAGATAAAGATTTAGAACAGGGAATTTATAAGGAGGTAGTTACAAGATTTCCACCGGAGCCAAATGGATATCTGCATATTGGACATGCCAAGTCAATCTTGCTGAATTATGGTCTGGCAAAAAAGTATAACGGAACATTTCATTTTAGATTTGATGATACTAATCCCACCAAAGAAAAGACAGAATTTGTAGAGTCTATTAAGAAGGATGTGGAGTGGTTAGGAGCAGAGTACGGCGAGCATATTTATTATGCATCGGATTATTTTGACAAGATGTATGATGCCGCAGTCATATTGATAAAAAAGGGAAAAGCTTATGTGTGCGATTTGTCGGCGGACGAGATTCGCGAGTATCGCGGGGATTTTGAGCATCCCGGTAAGGATAGTCCATACCGCAACCGTTCCGTGGAGGAGAATCTTGATTTGTTTGAGCGTATGAAGAACGGGGAATTTGCAGATGGAAGTAAGGTTTTAAGGGCTAAGATTGATATGGCGTCAGGTAATATTAATATGCGGGATCCTGTTATTTACAGAATTGCGCGTATGGAGCACCACAATACAGGGAATAAATGGTGTATTTATCCAATGTATGATTTTGCACATCCGATAGAGGATGCTGTGGAAGGAGTAACACATTCAATTTGTACACTGGAGTTTGAGGATCACAGGCCTTTATATGACTGGGTAGTTAAAGAGGTAGGTTATGAAACGCCTCCCAGGCAGATAGAATTTGCAAAGTTATACCTTACAAATGTAGTAACAGGAAAGCGTTATATTAAAAAGCTGGTAGAGGATGGCATTGTGGACGGTTGGGATGATCCGAGGCTTGTGTCTATCAGCGCGCTTAGAAGGAGGGGCTATACTCCGGATTCCATCAGGATGTTTATGGAATTATCAGGAATCAGTAAGGCGCAGAGTTCATCTGATTATGCAATGTTGGAATACTGCATAAGAGAAGATTTAAAACTCAAAAAATCTCGTATTATGGCTGTGCTTTATCCTATCAAGCTTGTGATTGACAATTATCCCGAGGGGCAGACAGAGGAAATGGAAATTGCAAATAATCTTGAGAATGAGGAGTTGGGAGTTAGAAAAATACCATTTAGCAGAGAACTTTATATCGAAAGAGACGATTTTATGATTGATCCGCCAAAGAAATACTTTAGATTGTTTCCCGGTAACGAGGTGCGTTTGATGAATGCATATTTTGTCACCTGCACAGGATATGAAACAGATGATAATGGCAATGTGACAGTAGTTCATGCCACATATGATCCTGAGACAAAGAGCGGTTCAGGCTTTAATGCAAGAAAGGTAAAGGGTACCATTCATTGGGTAAACGCTGCTACAGCAGTTAAGTCAGAGGTTCGGTTATATGAGAATATTGTGGACGAGGAAAAAGGAGTGTATAACAAGGAGGACGGAAGCCTTAACGTTAATCCCAATTCTCTTAAGGTGTTGGAGGAATGTTATATAGAGCCTTCAGTAAAGGGCGCTAAGGCATATGATAGTTTTCAGTTTGTGCGTCAGGGATATTTTTGCGTGGATTGCAAAGACACAACTCCGGAGCATATGGTATTTAACCGTATTGTTTCCATGAAAAGTTCATATAGACCTGACAAGTGATAAAACTTATTATTTTAATACAGCAAATATGGATAGTTTGCATGATTGCGCAAATTGCAAAGCAATCCATATATAAGTTGGGGCAGAATATTTTTTGACCGCAACGTCATATTATGATTATATATAGAGAGGTGGCAATTATGGGAATATTTTCGGGACTTGATAAATTTGGAATTGGTGTGTCAAGTGATTTAGATGTTTACAGCGGGTATAAAGACGATGCAGTAGATAAGGAGGACAAAGAAGAAAGCGTTGATTCGGCGCCCGCAAAGTCGGAGGTTAAGGAATCGGATTTTTTGTTTGATAAAACATACGAATGTCCGGTATGTGCTAATCGTTTTACATCTAAGACTGTGAAGACGGGACGGGTTAAGTCGATTTCGCATGATTCTGATTTAAGGCCTGTATATGCTCATCTTGACGTATTAAAGTATGATGCAGTGGTATGTCCTAAATGCGGATTTGCTGCAGTCACACGTTTTTTTCATGCTGTATCCCCAAGTCAGAACAAATGGATTAAAGAGCAGATTACAAGTAACTTTAAAGGCTTTGAGGAGCCGGAGGAAATTTACAGTTATGACGACGCTATTGATATGCATAAGCTGGCATTGATGAGTACTATTGTAAAAAGGGGACGTACCAGCGAGAGAGCATACTGCTGCCTGAAGCTTGCATGGCTTTTACGGGGAAAGCGGGGACAGAGCAATGATGCGAAAGAAAAGAATGAGCTCAAAAAGCAGGAAAGAGAGTTTATTGAAAAGGCGTATGAAGGATTTTCAGAGGCGTTTGCAAGAGAGAGCTTTCCAATGTGCGGAATGGACGAGATGACTGTAAAGTATCTTGTGGCGGATTTGGCAAGGCAGATAGGGGATTATGATGAGGCAAAACGCTGGGTAAGCAAGATTATTTTGTCTCACAACGCCAACGAGCGTATTAAGGATAAGGCAAGGGAATTAAAAAATCAGATTGATAGTGACAAAGAACAGGCAATGAGGGTATAAATAATGAAAAAGAGTATAAAAGATAATTATAAATTATATGTAGTGTTGACTAGAACAGGTACGAGGGTTGCAAAGGCAATTCGGTTGTATACAAGGGAGAGGTATTCCCATGTATCGCTTTCATTTGATGAAGACTTAGATACTATGTACAGCTTTGCAAGACGGAAGATTCATAATCCGTTTAATGCGGGATTTATTGAAGAACATCTTGATAGCGGAATTTTTGGTTTGGACCATAATGTGGACTGCGCAATATTTTGTTTAGAGTTTTCTAAAAGGGATTACCAAATGATTAGGCAGGAGATTATGAAACTTTTATGCCATAAGGAGGAATACGGGTATAATTTTCCCGGACTTATTTTGGTGGCATTAAACCGCCCATACAGCAAGCCTAAGAAGTTTTTCTGTTCACAGTTTGTAGCATGGATTTTTGGGAGAGTGGGAATATCGCTTTGTGATAAGGACTATGCTCTTACAAGACCGGAGGATGTAAGAAAGAGGCTTGAGCCTTACATGGTTTACGAGGGCAAGCTTCATGAATATGTTGAATATAGAAAAAAACATAAGAATATGGA
>CANQSN010000052.1 GCA_947626505.1 uncultured Lachnospiraceae bacterium | reverse complement strand
CTTGCTGCGGGAGAATGTGAGTGTCCTGATAAAACTATTACAAGGAAGGTACTGAAAAAGAAACAGGCGGCTCCTACGATTAAGCCTACAGTTTTGAATGTAGATTCTTCCAGCGTTACACTGGTTTCTATGGGTAACAGTATACAATATGGATACAAAAAGGAAGGAGATACAACATATACATGGCAGGATGATTCGAAGATAACAAAGCTGCTTGATTATACAACTTATGAATTTGCGCTGCGCTATAAGGAAACCGATAATACTTCCGCCAGCGAAGCGGGAAAGACAGTTTTGAGAACTACTCTTATGAACGAGGAGAATAAGTGGATTGTAGACGTTAGCAAGCTTGGCGATAAGGAGTATGTAACAGCTCATAATGGAACTATTTCAGTGAGCGGCGATAAGCTTATACTGAATAAAGAGGGTACTTATACAATTACCGGCAAAAACGAGGACGTCACAGTGCTTGTATCCGGCAGCGTTGCCATTGTGCTTGAGGACGCATCTATTGGAGCAGTTAGAAGCGGCAGCGATTTAGAAATAAAGCTTGTCGGAACTTCCAATATTGTATCTGATACAACAGAAACCGCCGGAATAGACGCGCAGGGCAAGGTAACTATCGGAAAACAGAGCGATGCTGAAAAAGGAGCGTTAAATGTTACCGGAGGTTTAGGAGCGGCAGCTATTGTTGCAGATGAAGTTGTAATTTTAAGCGGAGATGTGAAATTAAACGCTGGCAAAGGGGCTTCGGGAATAAAGGCAAATGAGGTGACAATTAGTTCTACAGGCAAGATAGAAGTAATCGGTTCCGGAGATAGTCCGGCAATAGATGCGGATAAGAAGAACATAGTTGAAAGCGTTATTTTAACAGATGGCAAGGATTACTTATCAGGCGGAGATACTGAGGATAAGAAGGATGACGATAAGCAGACTGCGGAAGATAAGAAGGAGGACGATAAGCAGACTGCAGAAGACAAGAAAGAGGATGATAAACAGACTGCAGAAGACAAGAAGGAGGATGATAAGCAGGTTACTGAGGATAAAAACAATGAACCGGACGATACATTAGACGAGGAAACTGTTAATCCGGCGTTGAAGGCAGTCAATATTTTAATGCAGAAGGGTAAATCATATAAGCTTCAGACTAACCATGATGATGTCGAGATTACAGAGGTTTCATATGCAAACAGTAAGAGCAGGAAGATTGTTTCAGTTTCTTCTTCCGGAAAGATTAAGGCAAAGAAGACAGGAACTGCAAAGTTAAAGGTTACTTATGAGTATGACGGTACATCCTACGACAAGACAGTGACAGTTAAGGTGCAGAAGAATCCGGTAATGTTACTAGCTAAGAAAAAGCTTTCCTTAACCTTGAAGAAAAATGGAAAATGCAGTCTGGTTAATCCTGAAAACATGCTTTCATCTAAGGGAATGAAGTTTAAAACTTCAAATAAAAAGGTGCTTACAGTAGCTTCTAATGGATTGGTAAAGGCTAAGAAGAAAGGAAGGGCAGAAATAACAGTTACAATTAATAAAACAAAATACACAATTAAAGTAAAAGTAAAATAATTAAAGCATTATTGTTTCATAAAGTATATGTCCCTGTAATTAAAGCAGGGACATATTACATTTTACGCTCTTTTGTTGCGTAAAAAAAGTTGATAGATGGGTATATTTTGTTTATAATATATACAAGGCTTGTATGGCAGTAATAATATATAAACTAAGTAGATAAAACGATATGTCTAGTAAGAACAGTACACTTTATTATATATGGGTTTAGTTTGGTAGCATATTATGAAATTAAATAAAGAGCAAAAGAGTGATTTTTTTAAACAGCTAAGAGAGAAATACATGCAGTATGTATATATCATTGTCCAGAGTAGAATTGATGATTCGTTAATAGAGGATGTTTGTCAGGAGATTTGGATGACATGTTATTCTGTTTGCGACCGCATAAAAGATATGCCGGAAGAGGACAGAAAGAGGTATATCGGAGCAATAGCAAAAAATACTGCCGGAAAGATTATGAAACAGGAAAGTAAAAATGATTTTCTGCATTTTGAAGATGTTAAAAATAAAAATGAGCCTTTGGAATATGCAGAGAATTATGAAAATGCGGTTGCGGAAGCAATATCTCAATTGCCTGAGATTTATAGCAGTATTTTTACTATGAGATATTTGTCTGAATGTAGTATTAAGGATATTGGAAGGGCGCTTGGAATCAGCGAGGTGGCGGTATTGAAGAGAATATCCAGAGGAAAGAAGCTTTTGAAACGCATACTGGAAAGGTATGGATATAAATTATAGATAGCGAGGAACGTTTGGTTTCTTTATATATAGCTAAATTAATAATATTCTTATATGATTTGCGAGGTTGTGAAAATGAAATATGTAAAGCAGTTTGGCGTGATATTATTTTTTTCATTTTTAGGCGAGGTACTGAACGCACTTATACCTCTTCCGATTCCGGCAAGTATTTATGGACTGCTGCTGTTATTTACAGCTCTTTTTACACATATTATTTCTCTGGAGGCAGTATATGATGCGGCAAAGTTCCTGATAGAGATAATGCCGCTTATGTTTATTCCGGCTTCCGTTGGACTTATGACTTCATGGGGAATACTAAAGGGAGTATGGCTTCCTGTGGTGGTTATTACGCTTTTATCCACTGTTGTTGTAATGGCGGTTACAGGAAAATGCACAGACTTATTTTTAAAGCATGGTTTAGGTAAATCTGAAAATGAGACGAGGACTGGAATATGAGAGAGATACTTTTGGAATCAACCTATTTTGGGGCAATGTTAAGTCTTGCTGCCTATGAGATAGGGGTTTTAATGAAAAAGAAATTTAAGCTGCCTATATTTAATCCCATGCTGATTTCAGTGGCGCTGATTATAATAATACTTATATTCTGCAACATAGATTATGAAAGCTATTATGATGGAGCGCAGGTTTTAAGCTATCTTTTAACTCCGGCAACTGTGTGTCTTGCAGTGCCATTATATGAGCAGCTTGAGCTTTTAAGGAGAAATATTAAGGCGGTTTTTTTAGGAATTGCAAGTGGAGTGGTTACAAGCCTTCTCTTTGTTTTGCTTATGTCAATGCTGTTTCATTTAGACCATAAGATGTATGTAACATTACTGCCAAAGTCAATTACTACAGCGATTGGAATCGGAGTATCAGAGGAGCTTAACGGATATGTTACCATAACTGTGGCGGTTATTATGATTACCGGTATATTTGGCAATATGATTGGTGAAGGAGTATGCAGGCTTTTCCATATAAAAGAGCCGATATCTAGGGGTGTAGCTATCGGAACCGCTTCACATGCTATGGGGACTACAAAAGCAATGGAGCTTGGAGAGATTGAGGGCGCCATGAGCAGTCTGTCCATTGCTGTATCGGGGCTTCTTACAGTGGCCGGCGCAACAATATTTGCCTCATTTTTATAATGATATAATAAAATTGCCCATATAAGGAGGGATGACTATGTTAATAACAATTGCCAGACAATGTGGAAGCGACGCCAAAAGCGTGGGCGAGATGTTATCTAAGAGGTATCAGATTCCGGTGTATAACAAAGATATTCTTATCGAAAGAGCAAAGGAAAAGGGAGTATATGATCAGATGCCTAACTTTTTTGCAGAGGTTCCGGTGAGCAGCCTTCTCTATGCTATTGCTTCCGGCGAAGGAATGACAAACCTCGGCGCTATTCCAATTCAGGCATTGAGGGATACAGTAGGGGATAAGGACTGTATTGTGATAGGAAGGTGCGGCAATTATGCATTTGCTGACAGACCGGATGTAGTCCGTATATTCTTAAGCGGCGAAAAGGAAGTGAGAGTTGCAAAGATGATGAGTATAAGGGGTATATCTGAGAAGGAGGCAAAGGAGCTGGTGAAAAAGACAGATGAACAAAGGGCAGCTTTCCAGAAATACTATACAGGGCAGATTTGGGGAGACGCCCGATATTATGATATGTGTATAAATACAAGCAGAATCGGCAGCGAGGCTGTGGCGGGACTGATTAGCCAGTATATAGATGAAAGCGAGCAGGCTAAGACATCCTAATATAGTATTGAATAATCAGCAGAAGGGGAATTTAATGAAATACAGTGAGGCACAGAAGAAAGCGATTACGCATAATAAAGGGCCGCTTATGGTATTGGCTTCTCCGGGTTCCGGTAAGACAATGGTTGTTACAAGGCATACAAAGTACCTGATAGAGCAGTACCATGTCAATCCCTCCAATATATTGGTAATTACATTTACAAAGGCGGCGGCCGGCGAGATGAAGCAGCGTTTTGATAAGCTGATGGGGGAGGCGACGAGAGTTACATTTGGAACGTTTCATGCAGTGTTTTTCAGGATTTTAAAGCATGCCTATAATTATAATGCCTCTAACATAATAAGGGAGGAGGTAAAGCGCAGATACATAAGGGAGCTGGTTTTGGCAGAGGGACTGGAGCTTTTTGATGAAGAAGATGTAGTGAACGCTATTATAAGCGAGATTTCCTTAGTAAAGGGCGAGATGCTCGACCTTGACTCCTATTACTCCGTCAACTGCCCTGAGGATTCGTTTAGAAGAATATTCAAGGGCTATGTAAAGCAGTGCGGTAAAGAAAGACTGCTGGATTTTGACGATATGCAGAGTTATACTTATGATTTGCTAAGGCAGAGGCAGGATATATTAGCAATGTGGCAGCAGCATTTTAAATACATTCTTATCGATGAATTTCAGGATATCAGCCATATTCAGTATGAGATTGTGAAAATGCTGGCAAAGCCTCAGGATAATTTGTTTATTGTGGGAGATGACGACCAGTCGATTTATCATTTTCGAGGGGCAAGGCCGGAGATTATGTTGAATTTCACAAAGGATTATAAGAATGCGGATACAGTGCTTTTAGATACAAATTATCGTTCCAGCGAGGATGTGGTTGAGGCTTCAAAGCTTCTGATTGCCAATAATGAGGTGCGTTACAAAAAAGCTATCAGGGCAGCTAAGGGCAAACAGGAGCCGGTTAAGTTTTTAGAATTTGAAGGACAGAGAGGAGAACATGAACATATTATAAGCGCTATTGAAGGACTGCACGAAGCGGGGACTCCCTATTCGGATATGGCTGTGCTTTTCCGAACAAACTCACAGCCGCGTTTTCTGGCAGAACGTCTTATGGAGTACAATATTCCCTTCCGTATGAAGGATAGTATTCCTAACCTGTATGAGCACTGGGTATCTAAGAATATTTTATCATATATCCGCCTTGCAATGGGCAATCTTAAAAGAAGTAATTTTTTAACTATTATGAACCGCCCTAACAGATATTTAAGCAGGGAGCTTTTTGATAAGGAAATTATAGATTTTGACAGAATAAAGCAGAAGCTTTCCGACAGGAACTGGATGGCGGAAAGGGTAGTGGATTTGGAGTATCAGATAGATATGCTTAAGAAGATGACTCCATATGCAGCGGTTAATTTCATCCGCAAAGGAATAGGATATGATGATTATATTGAAGAATACTGCAAAGAGCGCAATATTGATAAAGGTGAATTTTTTGATATTTTAGAAGAACTTATGGAGGCGTCAAAGGAATATAAGACGTATGACCAGTGGTTTACCCATATTAAGGAATATGGTGAGCGGCTGAAAAGTAAAAACTTGGACGAGGACGAGGCGGTAATGCTTGCTACAATGCATGGAAGCAAGGGCCTTGAGTTCGAGGCGGTATTTATTATAGACGCCTGCGAAGGGGTGACGCCCCACAAGAAGGCTTTAAGAGATTCTGAACTGGAAGAGGAACGAAGACTTTTTTATGTTGCTATGACAAGAGCAAAGAAATATTTGTATATTTATTCAGTAAAGAATATATTTAACAAAGAAATGGAACCGTCTCGTTTTTTAAAGGAACTGGAATCGTTACAATTTCTTTAAAATTTATTACATTTTTACTATTCTACTTGATTTTATTCAACAGTATGTTATATGATAATTCCATACGGTTAATATATCATATGGGATTTGGAAAGTTGAGGAAGATAAAAAATGGTTTTTAGCAGCGTAGTATTTTTATTTGTATTTCTACCGCTTGTATTGCTATTTTACTATATAACGCCTAAGAAGGCGAAAAACGCAGTCTTATTAATTGTAAGTCTTATATTTTATGCATGGGGCGAGCCAATCTATGTTCTCCTGATGATTGGCTCTACTGTGGCGGCATATATTTTCGGGCTGTTGATTGGCAGATTTAAAGAGGAGGGGCGGCTTAAGAGGGCTAAGGCTTCGCTGGCGGGGGCTTTGGTTTTTCATTTGGGATGCCTTACCTTGTTTAAGTATGCCAATTTTTTTATTGATAATTTAAATAACTGGTTTAATATAGATATATCAACGCTGGACTGGGCGCTTCCAATAGGAATTTCATTTTACACATTCCAGATTCTGTCTTATCTTATAGATGTGTATTGCGGAAGGGTTAAGGTTCAGAAAAACTGGATTAACCTAGCCGCTTATGTGGCGCTGTTCCCACAACTGATTGCAGGCCCTATTGTTCGATATGAAACAGTGGAGAGTGAGCTTTCAAAAAGACAGGAGAGTATTGATTTATTTGCCCAAGGAGTAAGACGGTTTGTGGCGGGACTTGGCAAGAAGGTACTTATAGCCAATACTGTAGGCGAGCTTTATACCATGGTACATAATCTGGATGCGTCTAAACAATCCGTTTTAATGCTCTGGATGGCGTCAATTGCCTATACTCTGCAAATATATTATGATTTTTCGGGATATTCTGATATGGCGATTGGACTTGGCAAAATGTTTGGTTTTCATTTTCTTGAGAACTTTAATTATCCATATATTTCTGTGAGCATTACCGAATTTTGGAGACGGTGGCATATATCGCTAAGCTCATGGTTCAGGGATTACTTATACATTCCTTTGGGAGGAAACAGAAGGGGTAAGCTTATACAGTATCGTAATATTTTTATTGTATGGTTTTTGACAGGCTTCTGGCATGGAGCGGCATGGAACTTTATTGTATGGGGACTGTATTTTTGTGTTCTTCTTATTATTGAAAAGCTGGGCTTTAGTAATCTGTTAAAGAGGATTCCTTTGTTTTTCCAGCATATTTATACAATATTTCTTGTGATTATAAGCTGGACAATATTTGCAGCTAACAGCATGAGCGAGTGTTTTGTCACTCTAAAGGGAATGTTTTGTATGGAAGGGCTTCCTATCTGTAATGATTTAACCGTTTATTATATGACGTCATATGGCATTTTGTTCGCAGCGGCATGTATTGGCGCCACCCCTCTTTTAAAGAGATTCTATGTGGAGCACATTACGACGAGACCGGTAAATCTTCCTATGCGTTATCAGGTTAGGGAAAATCATCTGGAGTTTGTAGGTGCGACAAGGGAGGAAATAGCTGGCAGAAACAGGAATATAATAAGGGAAATAGTTGAATTGATTGCAATTTTTGCAGTTTTATTATTGTCTATTGCTTATCTGGTCAGCGCTTCCTTTAATCCGTTTTTATATTTCCGCTTTTAGAGACAGGAGGATTTTTAATGAAAAATAAAATAATAACCTTTGGTTTCGTTATGATTCTGTCTTCATTTCTGCTGGCGGTTATCGTGTTGCCGGACAGGGAATATTCTTCAATGGAGAACCGTTATCTTAACCAGAAGCCTGAGTTTACATGGAAGGAATTTTTAAATGGGGAGTATATGAAGGCGGTAGAGGATTATTTGTCGGATCAGGTATTGTTCAAGGACGCCTTAGTTACAATAAAGTCGGATGCAGAAAAAATGCTGGCAAAACAGGAAAGTAACGGTGTTTATTTCGGTGAAAACGGTTATTATGTGAAGGATTATAATCCGGATCAGGATAAATATAAAAGAAACCTTGAATTTATAAAGGAATTTGTCGACAAATATAAAGATGAATATAATATGGCGTTTTTACTGGCTCCAAACGTACAGGGAATTTATGATGAGCTGGTGCCGGAAAATGCAGCCATTAAAGATGGCAAGGAGGATATAAAAACAGCTAAAGAATACTTAAAAGACATTTCTTTTATAGATCCTACATGGGATTTAAAACAGCATGATAACGAGTATTTGTATTTTAGGACAGATCATCATTGGACTATGCGTGGAGCATATTATGCATATGCCGCAATCTGTCGTGAACTTGGACTTGATGCGATGGATATATCGGATTATGACTCGCAAATGGTTTCTGATGAATTTTACGGTTCTTTATATTCCAAGGCTCCGCTTAGCAGCGTTAAGGAGGACAGTTTGGAGGTATTTTTTAATCCTAAAGGGAGATATCAGGTAGTATTTGAGGATGGGACTAAGATGAATTCGCTTTTTGCTCGGTCTAATCTTTACACTAAGGATAAATATACTTATTTTTTAGATGGAAACCACTCGTTTATTACTATTAGAAGTAACTCGGCTTCAGGGAAAAGAGCTTTGGTATTTAAGGATTCCTACAGTCATGCGTTGCTGCCATTTTTGGCGGATAACTACAGCAGTATGGATGTGGTAGATTTAAGATATTACAGAGATAATCTTGATGAATTGATTAATAATGGTAAATACGATCAGATTTTCTTTATATACAATTTAGATTTTATAACATCAGACGACAACTTTGTATGGCTTCAGGGCTGATGGATTGGAGGTAAAAATGAAAAAGGAACATTTTGATGGCTATACTTACATAGACGGAGGTGTATGCGCTGCAAAGGGATATACTGCCAATGGACTTAACTGTGGTTTATATAAAGATAAGGCAAAAAACGATTTATGCCTTATATATAGCGAGAAAATGTGCAATACAGCGGCGGTCTACACTACAAATAAAGTTAAGGGCGCGCCGATTTTGGTGACAAGGGAGCATTTGAATAATAGTTTTGGAAAGGCGCAGGCGGTTATTGTCAATTCTAAAAACGCCAATACCTGCAATGCTAACGGAGTAGAGATTGCAGAGCAGATGTGCGAGCTTGCAGCAAACAAGCTTGGTATTAAATCGGAAAATGTTATTGTGGCTTCAACGGGAGTGATTGGCGAACCTTTAAGCATTACTCCGTTTTCTGACCATATGGAAGCTCTTGTAAATGGACTTAGTATAGACGGGCATGAGCGAGCGGTAAATGCAATTATGACAACAGATACCGTTCAAAAGGAGATTGCGGTGGAGTTTAAGATGGGAGACGCTGTTTGCCGCATGGGAGGTATGGCTAAGGGAAGCGGAATGATTCATCCCAATATGGCTACCACGCTCAACTTTATCACCACAGACGCAGCCATATCTTCCGCTATGATACAGAATGCGCTTAGCGATGTGGTTAAAGTTACCTACAATTGTCTCAGTATTGATGGAGATACATCTACAAATGATATGGTCAGCGTTATGGCAAATGGACTTTGCGGCAATCAGGAGATTACTTCGGAGTGCGAGGAGTATGAGTTATTTAAAATGGCGCTTTATATTGTAATGAGCAATCTTACAAAAATGCTGATGGAGAGGGGGCTACAAAGCTTTTAGAGTGCAGTGTTATGAAAGCGCCGAATCAGGATGTTGCCGTCAACATAGCAAAAAGTGTTATAAGCTCGTCCCTGTTAAAATGCGCTATGTTTGGAGAGGATGCTAATTGGGGAAGAATTTTATGCGCTATTGGCTATGCTAAAGGGGAATTTTCTGTTGATTGCATTGATGTGGATATAATCTCTGAAGCAGGCGAGGTATCAGTATGCAGGGATGGCGCAGGAGTACCGTTCAGCGAGGATAAGGCGGCAAAGGTGTTATCGCAGGATGAGATAGTGATAAGCATAACGCTTAATCAGGGCGAAGCCTCAGCAAAAGCATGGGGTTGCGATTTGACATACGATTATGTTAAAATCAATGGTGATTATAGAAGTTGATAATTGGAGGACATAAAAATGAAATTATTCAATAAGAAATTTTTAATGGCATGGATACTGATTTTAGTCATGGCTTCAGTTTATGGCTGCGGTTCTTCAGGAGGAGAAGCTTCCTCTGCCGGACAGGATTCTTCTAAGAATGACAGCGCTGAAGCGACAGAAGAACAGACTTCAGAGGAAGATTCTTCCAGTGAAGGAACAGAGGTTGACAAAGAGAGTACAGAGGAGGATAATGCAGGAGGCATGGATATGACCGGAGTTGTTACCGCTAAAAACATCGAAGGCTTTGACCAGACTGCCATGCCTGATGAAGGCGATACTATCGGCACTATTTCCATAGAGGGATACGGTGATGTAGTTGTCAGGTTTTTTGAGGATATTGCGCCCTACGGAGTAAAAAATTTTGTGGAGCACGCCAAGGAAGGATATTATGATGGACTTACATTTCATCGTGTAATTAATGATTTTATGATTCAGGGCGGAGATCCTGACGGAACGGGAACGGGCGGAGAAAGTATATGGGGAACTCCGTTTTATAATGAGATTTCCGAGCAGGCGTGTGTAATTAGGGGTTCTCTCTGCTACGCCAATTCAGGCGTTGATCCAAGCAATGGAAGCCAGTTTTTCATTACTCAGGCTCCGACTGTTGAGGAAGAGAGCATAGAGAGCTTAGAAACTCAGGGTATGAGTTTTACTAAGGAGCAGAAGGACAGTTATATTAAAAATGGAGGCTGCCCATGGCTGCAGGGCGGGTATACAGTTTTCGGACAAGTAATTGAAGGAATGGATATTGTAGACGAGGTAGCGGCAGTTTCAGTAAATGAAAGCGACAAGCCGGATGAGGATGTTATAATTTCTTCAGTCAAGATTAGTGAATACAAGCCGGCAAAATAGATTAAATACCTTATATAAAGCTGCGTCTGGGGTAGGGTTATATCTCAGACGCATTTTTTGGAGTGAAAGTATGAAATGATTACAATTTATTTGGACAGTAATTATAAAAAGCCATATTATGAGCAGATTTATGAGTACATCAGAGATGAAATTAAAAAGGGAAATATTGTACATAATGAGAAGCTGCCTTCAGGGCGTAAGCTTGCAGAGCATTTAGGAGTGAGCCGCAGTACAGTGGATACTGCATATGCCCAGCTTGTGGCGGAGGGGTATATTAAGTCTTCGCCGCAAAGGGGATATTTTGTTTGTGAGATTGATGAATTGCTTAATATATTGCCGGTTTCTTATCCAATCAGCAGCGTACAGTCCAAGGAAGAAAAGAGGTTCAAATACGATTTTTCTCCGACAGGAGCGGATTCGCTTAATTTCCCTGACACTTACTGGAGAAAACTTTCAAGGGAGTGTATAAGTTATGACGATGGAACAATATTCAGAAGCAGCGAACCTCAGGGAGACATAGGGTTAAGGCGTGAGCTTTTTAATTATCTGCATCAGAACAGAGGAGTAAACGGTAGTCCTGACAATATTATTATTGGCGCGGGAAGCCAGTATTTGATGATGCTGCTGCTTAAGCTTATAAAACCAAGAAGTATTATTGCCATGGAAAATCCGGCATACATGCCTGCATTTGAAACATTTGAAAGCCTTGACAGGCAGGTTGTTCCTGTGCCTGTGGACGAGGGCGGCATGAGCGTTAAGGAGCTTAACCGGACAGAAGCAAATATTGCATATGTAACGCCTTCCCACCAGTATCCGTTGGGAATGGTTATGACTGTGAACAGGCGGACGGGGCTTTTAAACTGGGCTAACTATGAACCGGACAGATACGTTATAGAGGATGATTACGACAGTGAATTCAGATATCAGGGTAAGCCTATTCCGGCGCTGCAAAGCATGGACAGGGGGAAAAAGGTAATTTACATGGGTACATTTTCCAAGGTGGTTTCTCCAGCAATAAGGATTAGCTATATGTTATTGCCGGATTCACTTATGAACCGTTACAGACAGACATTTTCAAATTTTCCTTCTACGGTGTCAAGGCTTGATCAGGCAATTATGACAAGGTTTTTAAAGGAAGGATACTTTGAAAGGCACTTAAATCGTTTAAGAAACCGTTACCGTTCCCGACATGATGTGCTTATAAAGGAATTAAAGGGTTTTGGAGAGCTTATAAGGCTTTCCGGTATTCATGCCGGCTCCTCTGTTGTGATGGAGTGGATGGGGAAAATGACTGAGGAAGAGCTTCTTGAGTGTGCAGAACAGCAGGGGATTATGCTGTATCCTTTGAAGAAATATACCATCGCACCCATGTTTCAGATGTATCCTACATTCTTGATGGGATTTGCGCAGCTTACGGAGGAGGACATAAAAGCGGCGGTTTCATTATTGAAAGAGGTATGGAGATGATACTGTAACTACTGAAAATAAGGCTGCCGCAATGCCGCTTACTTTAGATGTGCGGGCGGTTTAAAGGCTTAAAATGTAAGGCGTCATTGGCAGTGGTTGACATGGTAATGTTTGCCCTTTTGCAAAAATAGTTTGACAAGTGTTTGATATACAAGTAAATTATTATATATATGTTACAAAATAGATAAGGTAGGAGGATGGTTATGTCAGAACGCTATGATGATATGGATTTTAAGGAAGTAGACGAGAATGGTAACAATATTACAGGTGATGCTTCAAAAGAATTAACTGATGATAAGAAAAATGACGAGGATGGCTATGAGCAGTACTGCTATCTTTGTAAGCGGCCGGAAAGCATGGTTGGAAGGCTGATTCATTTGCCTAACGATATATATATATGCCAAGACTGTATGCAAAAGACCTTTGATGGAATAAGCGGAGGCAACATGCAGTTTATTGATATAAGTAATCTGGATATGAGCAATTTTGATTTTTCACGTTTTGGCAATATGAATATGCCGAAGTCCCAGCGGGTTAAAAAGAAGGCTAAAAAGGAGAAGAAGGTGGAGGAAGAGCTTAATCTTCAGAATATTCCGGCGCCTCATAAGATTAAGGCTATGCTGGATGATTATGTTATAGGGCAGGAATATGCAAAAAAGGTCATATCTGTTGCTGTATATAACCATTATAAAAGAGTTATTACTAACACGATGGACGATATTGAGATTGATAAGTCCAATATGCTGATGATTGGGCCTACAGGCTGCGGTAAGACTCATTTAGTAAAAACTTTGGCAAGGCTTTTAAATGTGCCGCTTGCTATTACTGATGCTACTTCCCTGACAGAGGCAGGTTATATTGGAGACGACGTGGAGAGCGTTATTTCCAAACTTCTTGCTGCGGCAGATAATGATGTGGAGAAGGCGGAGAGAGGGATAGTTTTTATTGATGAGATTGACAAGATTGCAAAAAAACGCAATACAAACAGCCGCGATGTAAGCGGTGAATCTGTACAGCAAGGATTATTAAAGCTTTTAGAGGGAAGCGAGGTGGAGGTTCCTGTTGGAGCAACATCAAAGAACGCTATGGTTCCTCTTGCTACTGTAAATACAAGAAATATATTATTTATATGCGGCGGAGCGTTTCCGGAACTTGAAAAGATTGTGAAAAATCGTCTGCTTAAGAGCTCCACCATGGGGTTCAATTCAGAGCTTAAGGATAAGTTTGACGACGAGGATGATTTGCTTGCCCAGACAACTATGGAGGATTTGAGGGAATTTGGCATGATACCGGAGTTTATTGGACGTCTGCCTATTGTTTATTCTCTTAAGCATTTGGATAAGGATTCAATGATTAAGATTTTAAAGGAACCGAAAAATGCGATTTTAAAGCAGTATCAAAAACTTTTAGCATTGGATGAGGTTGATTTGGAATTCGATGACAGCGCTTTGGAGGCTATTGCAGAGCAGGCGTTGGAAAAAAAGACTGGCGCAAGGGCGCTGCGTGCGATTATCGAGAAATTTATGCTGGATATTATGTATCAGATTCCAAGGGACGAAAATATCGGCAGAGTTACCATTAATCGCGATTACATTGAAGGTAAGGGAGTGCCGGTGCTTGAGATGCGGGGAGTAGAGGTGCCGAAGCTCAGCTCATAATAATTTTTTTGTTAAAACATACTTTTTCCCCAATTTGTTCACAAAATAGTGACAAATATACATTATTATCGGTTGTGGTAAATTATTAAAACTAAAACTTTGCATTTGAAGCTTTTTACTGCTTGGGATATACAATATTCAATTAATAATTATAGTTTTTATATGCGAAGTTCAAGTTGTAAATATATCCTGTCAGGATAGAAAGAGGAGGACGTTATGATTTTAGTTGAAGACTTAGTTAAGAACTATGGCAATTTTGAAGCGGTCAAAGGGCTTAGCTTACATGTTGAGAAAGGTCAGATTGTTGGTTTGCTTGGGCCCAACGGTGCAGGAAAGTCTACCACTATGAATATTATTACAGGTTACATAAGCGCAACAAGCGGTTCTGTTAAAGTGGCGGGTTATGACATTATGGAGGAACCAATGGAGGCCAAGAAGCAGATTGGTTATTTGCCGGAGATTCCCCCTCTTTATATGGATATGACAGTATTGTCTTATTTAAAGTTTGTGGCAGAGTTAAAGGGTATTGATAAAAAGGATAGACCTTCTGAGATTAAGAAGGCTATGAAGGCAACAAAGATTACAGATAGGGCGCAGCGCATTATCAGTAAGCTTTCTAAAGGTTACAAGCAAAGAGTCGGACTTGCTGCGGCTTTACTTGGTAATCCTCCGATTTTAATATTGGATGAGCCAACTGTTGGTTTGGATCCAAATCAGGTTGTGGAAATTCGTGAATTGATTCGCAGTCTTGCAAAGGAGCATACAGTTATTTTAAGCTCCCATATACTTTCGGAGGTCAGCGAGGTGTGCGATCACATTATTATTATAAACAATGGCGTTGTGGTAGCGGAGGATACGCCGGAGAATCTTTCTAAGAAGTATTCTAATCAATCTCATGTTTCCATGGAGGTTAAGGGCAGCAAAGAGGCTGTCTCACAGGTTTTAGACAACTTGGATTATATAGACGGATACAGTTTTGGACAGGAGAACGGTGAAGTTTTAGAGGTTAATCTTCTTCTTAATACTGACGAGGATAAAAATGATGCTTTATTCTATTTGTTTGCAGAGAAAAAGATGCCTGTTCACAAAATTTCTCGTGAAAGCCTTACTCTTGAGGAGGTATTCTTAAAGCTTACTGAACAGGAGGATACTGAGGATGAGGCGCTTGTTAAGGCTTCAGGAGAAGATAGCGTAAAAGACGATTCAGAATTTTCTGATGACGAATATGATGGCGATGATGAATATGACGAGTATGACGAGGAGGAAGAATAATGAAGGCAATTTATAAGAAAGAAATGCAGGGATATTTTACCTCTATGATTGCATACCTGTTTATGGCGGGATTTATTGTAGTTGTAGGTATTTATTTTATGTATTATTGTGTTAATAATTCTATGACGGATTTTACCGGATATGTGCTGCCAAGCACTTGTATATGGTTTAGTCTGTTGATTCCCATTATTACCATGAGGCTTTGGGCAGAGGAACGAAAGCAAAAGACGGATCAGCTTCTGCTTACCTCGCCGATTAGTGTGACAAAAATTGTATTAGGTAAATATTTGGCGGTTGTTACGTTATTTTTAATTACTCTTTGCATAATCGCCCTGTATCCGTTTATGCTGCATTTTTATGGAAAAGTAGGATGGGCTATGGTTATTACGGGATTTATTGGATATTTTCTTCTGGCATGTTCGCTTATGGCTGTGGGATTTTTCATTTCCTCCCTTACGGAGAATCAGATTGTATCGGCAGTGGTATCGGCAGTTGTTATATTAATGTCCTTTTTTATGGGTAATATTACTGATAATTTCCCGGGCAGAGCAAG
>CANQSN010000051.1 GCA_947626505.1 uncultured Lachnospiraceae bacterium | reverse complement strand
ATTGTTACATCCTCCGGCGCGCTAACATCATGCTGTACAATTAACGCCTTGACTCCCTGCTGCACCACTTCTTCGGAAAAATCATGACCATCGCGCACAGCGCCTACAATACACACATAAACTCCACCGGAACAAGCCTTTCTGGAATCCATTAACAGTTCTGTAATCTCTATGTCTATCGAACCCTGTACTACACTATATTCAAAGCCTTCTAACAAGTCGTTTAACCTCATGCAAATGCTTCCTCCTTCTAAACTTCTTTCGGTAATTCTATCTCTCCATCAAATACAACTGTTGCAGGGCCTGTCATCCATACAATATTCTCTTCTTCATCATATTTTACCATGATATCACCGCCACGAAGATGCACCATAACCTCATTATCCGTCAATCCATTTAACACACAGGAAACAACTGTTGCACAGGTACCGGTTCCACATGCCAGCGTTTCGCCGGAGCCTCTTTCCCAAACCCGCATATTTACATTTTTCCTATCAATAACCTGAACAAATTCAGTATTTACCCTATCCGGAAAAATCTCATGATTCTCAAACTTAGGTCCCAGTTCCATAAGGTTAAGTTCTTCTGTATTCTCCACAAATACTACCGCATGAGGATTGCCCATAGAAACTGCAGTTATCCGGTATTCCTTTCCATTTACCTCTATCGGCTCATTGACAACCCTTTCCTTATCAGATTCTATAGGAATATCCTTTGGAGAAAGTATAGGACTTCCCATATTTACCTTAACCATAGAAACCTTTCCATCTGATACAGTAAGTGAAAGATGTTTTATCCCCGCCTTTGTCTCAAGTGAAATCTCCGTTTTATCCGTCAATCCATATTCATATACATACTTAGCAATACACCTTACCCCGTTGCCGCACATAGCTCCCTCCGAACCATCTGCATTGTACATTGCCATAGCAAAATCCGCCGCCTTTGACGGTTTAATAATAATAAGACCATCCGAGCCGATTCCCATATGGCGGTCGCTTATAAATTCCGATACTTTAGCCGGATTATCAATCTCCTGCTGAAAGCCATTGACATAGACGTAATCATTGCCGCAGCCATGCATTTTTGTAAACTTTAATCTCATGATATTACCTCCTTATGGGAACGCTCCTTTTATCCTTTAACAGACTACAAAATCGCCAATTTCCTTCGCAGATATTATAGCACATTTCACGACATTATACCACCACAAGATAAGAGAAAGAAAATGACAAAAAAATACATTTTATATTATAACATAAATGCTTAAACAATGTTACATATTTGCGGCGAAGGCTTCCTGCTGTTAGATAACAACCGCCTTTTATCCTGATATAATCTTACATACGCTAAGTCTTAAATAATAATTTTTACATGGACATAAAAACATTTATGGTATATGCTGTAAACAGAAAGTTCATTACACAGTTATTTATACAAATATTCTTTGAATAGTACAGGTAATTATGGGTATAAATAATGGTCAGTATAACACAAATAAAGGAGATTCATAATCATGAAAAAAATTATTATTAACAGCTTAATTTTTACAATTGCTATTTTACTGTTTGCCGGCTGCGGAAATGTTGCCGCACCAGAAAATGCCGATTCAGCCACTACTATGGAGGAAACAACAGAAGATGATATCGCCGCTGCAAATGCAGACGGTACAGAGGCCGGCAATAACAAAACCGATACTTCCACCAGCAAACAAAACGAAACTGCCGCTACGCAGGAAAATGCCTCAGGAGTATCTGATAGCATAATAACAGAGGATGCTGCAAAAGCAATTGCCTTAAAGGACGCCGGACTTTCAGGCGACAAGGTTTCCAGTATGCGCATTAAATTAGAAACAGACGACGGAATTCAGGAATATGAAGTAGATTTTTATTCCGGAAATAAAGAATACGAATATACAATCAATGCTTCCACCGGCGATATAATAAGTAAAGACAACGATATTGACGATGACTTTTCAAGCTCTGAAAAACCAAAGAATGATATTATATCAAAGGACAAGGCAAAAAAGATTGCTTTAGACAAGGTATCCGGAGCCACAGATAACGATATACGAATTCATCTTGACAATGACGATGGTAAAAAAATTTATGAAGGCTCCATTGTTTTCAACAAAAAGGAATATGAATTTGAAATTGACGCCATGAGCGGTACAATTTTGGAATGGGAAGAAGACGGGTATGACGACTAATTCATTACCATCATCCCCGTTTTGCTTTATTCCTGCATATATTTTTACCTAAATTCCGTCGCTCATAACCAAAATATCATCAACTGTAACTCCCAGCACAGCCGCCAGCACCACCAGATTATCTATGTTAGGCAAAGCAGTGCCATTCTGCCATTTATAAATTGCCTGAGGTGTTGCAAATCCAAAAATATCCTGCAGCTCCTTAACTGTCAGCCCTGCCCTTTTCCTCAATTCCATAATATTTTTACCTGTCTTTGCCATATTAATAGTCGGCATATTTTTCATGTCGTGTTCCTCCTAAACTAACATTTTAAACAGGTAAACGTATTTATTTACATTAATCATTACTTTAAAATAATAAAAACCGCTTACCTGAGTGTGATATGACATCCCTAAGGGTAAGCGGCTATTGCTATTCGTTATAGTATGTAACATAGGTTATACACTAAGGTTGTTTAACCTAAAAAATCGGTCTGCCCTTACCCTGCTTCTAACAATATCTGCAATTCTAAATCTTGAATGCGCAAAATAGCCCACTTCACGCATTGAGTGGGCGCACGCACTTTGAGCGCAGAAATACTCTGCAAGCGTATAAAGGTCTACTAAAGAAAAGCCCTGTCTCAGCGCTTTTTTACTAAAGCTATTATTTTTAAAAAATAAGCTGATTGTTTCCATTGCTTTTCTCCTTACAAAACGGTACTGTATATAACCTGTATATAATTATATCACGCAGTTTTTAAACTGTCATTATACTGCGAGTATAAAATCAATTTTATTTCTCTACCAAAAAAAGATTTATGTTTGTTTTTATTTCATAGCATACAATACAAAAAATTTCGAAAACTTATTACCCCTGAGAGTTAAAAAACAGGAAACTTCATGTATTTATACAGGTAAATGAATGGTGAAAGTAGTTCCTTTATTAAGTTCACTGTCTACAATTACTTTTCCTTGATGTAAATCAATAATTCTTTTGACGATAGATAATCCTATTCCAGCTCCTTCTTGTGAATGAGAAGTTTCTGCTTGGAAAAATTTATCAAATATTTTTTCCTGTGTTTCCTTTGACATTCCAACACCATTATCAGAAATAATAATGGTTGCTATGTAATTGTTACAAAATGTCGTAATTTCAAGTTTGCCATATATATTGGAGAATTTTATTGCATTTTCAATCAGGTTACTCCAAACTTCTTCTAACATTTCCTTATTTCCAGAATAAAAAAAATCCTGTAATTCTAAATCAACTGCTATATTTTTTGAACTCCACTCACTCTCTATCATAATCAAAACCTCGCGAATTGATTCAGAAAGGTTAAAAAGTTCTTTTTCAACCTTTATTTCTTCAAGGGATATTTTAGAGTAAAAAAGTATATTATTTATTGCAGAAGAAAGTTTTTCTGTCACTTTCATTATTTGATTTGCATATTTAATACGCTCAGTTTTATTCACTTGATCTTCTTCAAGTAATCCTGCATAACCTTCTATAACAGATAATGGTGTACGGAATTCATGAGATACATTGTTAATAAAGTCATTATGAAGGATGTTCATATTATCCAATTTTTTTACCATAATATTAAAGCATTCAGCCATTTGGCTGACTTCATGTATCAAATGTTTTTCTTTAAAACGGACAGTAAAATCGCCCTCTGCAACTTTAGTGATAGCATTACACATTTTCAATATAGGTCTTAGACCTTTAATTGCAACAAGAAACGCAATGGTTGTTCCTGTAATCAAACTTGGCAAAATAAACCATATTAAAAGAAACAATGTATCTGATTCGTCTAAATGTCCTACATAATATAACACTATCATTACAATACTAATAAGTGACATAGATATTGTCATTATAAAAAAAGATTATAATTGAAAAGATTAAAGCTAATTTTAGCGTTCGATATTTATTTTGTTTCATTTGTCACCGCCTTGTATCCAAGTCCTCGTATTGTTACTATAGATATATCTGTGTTATCCTTGAGTTTTTCTCTTATTCTCGCAATATGTACATCTATTGTATGTATATCTGTTTCTGAATCAAATCCCCATATTTCATCAAAAAGTTGTTGCTTAGTAAATATTTTTCCTGGTGAGGAAGTTAATTTATATAGCAAATAAAACTCTTTTTGCGGCAAAAAATATTGTCCATTTTTATCTTTTATCTGAAGTGATTCATAATATAAGGTAGTATCTCCAATACATATTTCCTTGCTTTGTGCAGAATCGCTTCTCCGCAATAATGCCTCTACTCGCCATATCATTTCATTTATATTGATTGGTTTTACCATATAATCATCAATTCCTAATTTAAATGCTTTTTCCTTATCAAACGAAGAACCTTTTGCTGTGATAATCAAGATAGGAAGGCTGTTATCTATGTCCTTCAATTCTTCTACTAATTGGTATCCGTCCATATTGGGCATCATAATATCAGAAATAACCAAATCTATAAAATGATGTTCCAAAATATCCAATGCCTCAATTCCATCTTTAGCATGTAATGCATTGTAGCCGTTATTATATAATGATATGCAAAATAATTCTCTCAATTCGATATTATCTTCAACAATAAGTATATTAAATATAATTATCCCTCCTTTTTTAGAACTGTATGTATAGATTATATCATGTTTTGTAAGTTGTACAATCAAAATAATTGAATAAATTAATTTTTAGTTGATATTCAGTTGATGTTTAAATGCTATATTGTCATTGTAACAAAAAGCACTATCAAGTATTAGGAGGTAATTAATCATGAAAACAAAAAGAGTAATTGCTATGTTATTAGCAATGGCAATGTTAATGACGACAACACTTCAAGGAACTGTAGTGAATGCACAAGAGGCAGAAGAAACGTATTCCATTTCTAATTCTGCTATTTTATCATCAAATGACAATTATGAAATATCTGAAACAATTAACAGTAAATGGGACGAGGGATATGTTGCTACCATCAGATTAAAGAATACAGGACTTGTGCCAATGAAAAATTGGAGCATGTATTTCGACTTGGAAGATGATATAGCCAATATTTGGGGAGCCCAAATATTAGATTCCGACGGTATTGGATATGAAGTTAAATGCTATGACTGGAATTCTGTAATTGAGCCAAATGAGACTATTGAATTTGGTTTCATTGTAAATAGTAAAGATACTAACGGTATTGAATGTTTGATTGTATTTGACGAATCAGATTTATCTTCCATAGATGAAATTGAAATGCCTGATGTTAACGAAACAAACAAAGAGGCTGTTGAACAGTTGCCACCAGTACAAGAAAGTGACTATTCCACACCTATTCAAACAATAAATGCGGCAACTAAAATCATTAAAGACGCAATAAAATTTATAAAAAAGAATAAAAAAGCCGCTGCAGAAGTTATCGAAAGAATTTCTGGAAAAACTGTTGCAAAAAATTTTTTGAAGAATTATGATAAAGTAGTAAAAGCTTTAGATCCGTTGCTTTCGTGGACAGATATACCTGTACAGGCAGTATACGATGCTGTTCGAAGAGTGTTGGTAAACGCAGGTGTTAAAGAGAAGGTTGCAGTTAATATTGCTTTGGCAATAAAAGAAGGTTTGAGTTGGTTCTTTTAAATTGGAGGTAAGTATGGATGCAAAAGAGCAAATGTATTATGATGCCATAGAAGAAATAGCTGAACATATGGGAGACAGCTTAGAAAATCCTATTTCTTTATCGTTGCTTTGTCTTAGGTTAGGGATAAACAGAGATGAAAAAGAAAAAATATATGCCGAATTCAACCAAATACTTAGAAATTATACATTCGATGAACTAGATATTGAACTATTTAAGAAAGCTATAATAAAGATTTTCCCAACAGCCCTGGAGTTTTCTGACACTGTTGTGATTGCGCTAATCAAAGCATTTGCAAGACATTTAATTCCCGAACTGTATCCTTTCTCAGAAACTTTATAGATTTATTCTATATATTTCTATTCAGCTTGTCAAAATTAAAGTAAAATCAAAGAAACAATGCTTAGAATCACGTGTTTATATGAATTTTAAGCATTGTTTCTTGTACTATACAGCTAAATTAGATTGTCTTCGGCATCTATAAATATTTGCATTTCGTTATTCAGATAAAGGTTAATATTATTTCAAGCAAGAAATAATTGACTTTCAACATATTATAATGTATACTCAGAGTGAAAAAATACAATATGAAGCGGCGAATCAGACTCCGTTTCCAACAGTCGGGATGAAGACTTTAAACTCATTTCCATTAAAGATTAAACTGCTAAAAATCAGAAAAAGGATGGCTGCGGTCATCCTTTTTTCTTAAAATGTATACAATTACTGAAAAATTTTTAAAGATACTATTAAGAAAAATAATCATAAACCCGTAGATATAATTTTAAAAAAATCGGGAGAAGATTTATTTAATAATTATTGCTGTACATAAGATATTATTAAAAATATCAAGATACAGGAATTGGTTTCTAACAAATTAATTGCGCAATAACAGAGAGGAAAGATGAACAAACATATGGAAATGTGGATTTTAGTAGTTGACGATAATACAGCCAATTTAAAAGTAGCGAATACGATATTAAGCGAAGCCGGAATGAAGGTAAGCTGCGTAAAGTCCGGAGAAGCGGCGGTTAAATTTCTGCAGTTTAACCGGCCGGATTTGATTTTGCTGGACGTACATATGCCGGAGATGGACGGATTTGAAACGATTTCAACGATACGGAAAAACGAGGAGCTGTCGGATATTCCGGTAATTTTTCTTACAGCGGATAACGAAGGGGAAACAGAGACAAGAGGACTTCACGCCGGAGCCATGGATTTTATCAAGAAGCCATTTGTACCGGACGTCCTTTTGCTGCGCGTCAAACATACGATTGCGCTAACAAGGCTTCAAGCCGACCTTTCCCGCGAAGTTGAGGATAAGACTCGCGAGGTGTTGGAACAGCATAAGAAGCGTGAAGCGTTATTCATACAGACGATTAAAGCGCTTTCCGGCGCAATTGATGCAAAGGACACGTATACTAACGGACATTCATCCAGAGTGGCGGAGTATTCCCGCAGAATTGCGCAAAAAGCCGGATTTTCCAATAAGGAGCAGAACGATATCTATATGATAGGACTGCTTCATGATGTGGGAAAGATAGGAATTTCAAATGCAATCATCAATAAGCCTTCAGCGCTGAACGATGAGGAATATGAGATAATCAAGACGCATCCTGCGATGGGAGAGAAAATATTACATATTTCCCAAAGCTGATGACAGGGGCAAGATACCATCACGAGCACTATGATGGAAAAGGCTACCCGGACGGATTGTCAGGAGAAGATATACCGGTTGAAGCTAGAATCATTGCTGTGGCGGATTCTTATGACGCTATGACTTCCAGAAGAAGCTACCGAGATGGGCTGCCTCAGGAGAAGGTTCGGTCTGAGTAGGCGATTCTATTGAGGAAAACGATTCCGGTTTCCGGATTATTGTTATGAAAGACTGGTGGAGTATCTACGGAAATGTGCCTTAATATGTTCTGCTCTTTTTGGTGCTGTTTGGAATATGTATCGTCGGTGTAAATATCGTGATTAACAAAATGATACTCTAGCAGTCAAAAGCAAATGACTCGCTTAAAGAAATGGCGGATTCCGCTATCCGCGCAGAACAGGCTAAGTCCCGTTTCCTGTCAAATATGTCCCATGAGATACGGACGCCAATCAACGCAGTATTGGGAATGAATGAGATGATTCTTCGGGAATGTAAGGATGAGCAGCTTTTAGGCTACGCGGGAAATATTCAGAACGCCGGCAAAACATTGCTGTTTTTGATTAACGATATCCTTGATATCTCAAAGATTGAGTCGGGCAAAATGGAAATCATTCCGGTAGAATATGAAGTTGGGCAGCTTTTTCTGGACTTGTGGAACATTATTTTCTTAAAAGCGCAGGAAAAAGGACTTGCAATCCATTTCCACCTTGCGCCGGATCTGCCGGAAAAACTTTATGGAGACGACGTCCGTATCAAGCAGATTGTAACGAATCTTCTGACCAACGCAGTAAAATATACGCCGAGCGGAAATGTCGAACTGAATGTAGGATACGAGAAAGTTTCAGAAAAGAAACTTATCTTGTCAGTTTCTGTCAAGGATACCGGCATGGGCATTAAAGAGGAAGACCTTGATAAGCTCTTTGAAAAATTCCAGCGGCTGGACGAGGAGAAAAACCGCAATATCGAGGGAACCGGACTTGGCATGAACTTAAAAAGATACCCGAAAATCCCAATTCCGATATTCCGGTCATTGCCCTTACCGCTAATGCTGTCGTTGGCGCAAAGGAAATGTATCTGGAAGAAGGTTTTGCTGATTTCCTTACAAAGCCGATTGATGGGGAATTGCTGGAGCAAATGGTCATAAACTATCTGCCGGAGTCTCTGATTGTATTTTTGGACAAGGAGGAACTTAATTCGGCGGAACAAGAGCGCAGTATGGAAGCTGGAAAAGATGATGAAAGAGAACGCCAAAAGCGCTATCAGGAAAAAGGCATATCCATTAAAGCCGGCATGGGTTATTCTGGGGGCAACATGGAGGTTTATTTCGATTTAATCAAGACGTTCCTGAAGGACAAGAGCAGGCATGAGCAGGATATCCGCAAATTTTTAGCGGAAGAAAATATGTTGGATTACGAGACTTTGACGCATGCGCTTAAAAGTAACGCCAGAATGCTGGGAGCAGACCATTTAGCAGATATTTTCTACGAACACGAGAAAGCCGGAAAGGAAAAAAATGCCGAGTATGCCAATAAACATCTGGAAGAAATGCTATAAGAGTGGAATAGGTGTTGCGACGTGCTGGATACTCTCCTTAACGAGTACCAGCCAGAGGAAGAAGAAAAATACGCCCCAGTAAGCGAGGGCGAGGAAATTGAGATTGCGCCGGAAGAACTGGAGCAGGTTATCCGGTGGCTGGATGAATTTCAGACCAGTCAGGCGGAAGAACAGCTAAAAGAATGGCTGGGAAAACCGTTAGCTCCGCAGGTATACAGCAAGCTGAAAAATGCTTTGATTGCCATTGAAGATGAATTTGATGCAGAGCGGGCAGCGGCAATTCTGAGAGAGGAAAACTGACAGCTCCGTTTCTCATGTTATAAATGACGCGGTCAGCCTGTCCTCCATGCCCAGCACCGCCATGTATGGCTGAAACAGCCTTATCACTTCCTGCATGGCGTTATAATCACCTGACTTAAATGCCTGTTTTGTTTTAATGTTGTCTTATTCAAATACTGAAATCAAACCTAATAGACTTCTGCCCCATACTCAATGTCAATCCCTTTATGTTCGTTCAGGACATAATCCTTCCCGCCGATTGTCACCGTCTGTCCTGGCTGGAATTTATCAAGCTGAAATGTCTTTCCGCTGATAAGCGCATTATACCGTTTGTCATATGTTTCCTTATCGAAAAGCGTCATGGCGTCCTCGTTGGCGGACAAATAATAACTTTGGGAGCGATCTCCCACCGTCACAGTGAATGATCTTCTCCTCTGCCTGCTTGCCATACGCACCCGTTATCTGCTCTGCTGCTTCATCAGATAATCCCATTTCTTTGCAGGCATAGGCAAGCTGTGAAACTTTCAGACCAATCTGTGCATATGTTCCCGGCTCTAATGTCGATCCTAATGCCTCATCGCCTGCCTGATAGCTGCCATTTGCATCAGGTGTAGCCTTTACAAAGCCCTGCTTCTCTAAATCCATAATAACGCTTTGCAGTTTCTCGCTTTGCTCTTTCGTCACACTTGCACCGTAAAAGCTGACCATACCATTCGCACTATCTCTGTTAATTATCCTGTGCATGGAAGCATTGCTTTTCCTCTCTGCTGCCCTTCTCTTCTTTGCCTTATTGTTTCCGATATTCTCTGTGCTTCCGGCGAGTCTTTTGAAATCTCTACAATTACACCTAAATCCCTTTTTTCAGAATTAGGTGTATTTTTGACTTCCTCCTGTAAAGCGCCTGTTGTTTTCGGTTCATATTGATAACCGCTTGTTGCTCCTACATTTGAAACATCCATAAATTCATTCTCCTAATTTCTTTTTATAAAATGTCAATCCATTACACTAACACATCAATTCTCTTATATTTTACTGCCTGATCCGGCAAAGGCTCTATACTACTTGCAGGCATTTCTGCACTGGCGACAGCCTTCATTGTTTCCATGCTTTCCTCCGCCAAGCTGTTATATGTTTCTTCCGCAGATTCCGTAACTTCTTCCATCGTCTGGCTCATATCTTCTGTCAGCTCCGCCATTTCTTCCTGCATTGCTTCCATGCTTTCTGTCAGTTCGCTCTTGTTTTCGTCTGTTCCAAGCGCTTCCTCCGCCATATCCTCCCGTCTTTCTTCGGCAGTCTTAGGCTTGAATCTTTCAGCTTCCTCGGCAATCTTCTCGCCAAGCTCTTTCGCCTCGTCCATTATATGCCACATCTGTTCCTGATTATATTGCATCTTGACAGAGGTTATTTTATCCTCATACGAATGAAACATCTCCAACTTTTTAGCAATACCGTCAATGTTACTGCACTCCATATTTTTCAGATTTTCTTTCTGTTTTTCCCAAAAGGCAATCTGATTTGCCGCCTTTTGCTTACGCTGTGCCTTATCCTGCGTGCTTTTCAATCCCGCTCTCTGCATCATGGGAAGATTCCCCGCAAATATGGACTTTCCTGTGTCCGGCGAAGTCCGAAACATTGTCACATTCACAATACCATCTCCTTTAATAAATGCGCCAGCGTTTTTCAAAGGATGGGGTTCGTCCGGATTGCGTCTTTTACCGTTTTTGCAAAACCTCATCCTTTGCACACTGGCTATTAGGGTTAATCGTCCTCGTCTTTTTTTGTATCGGTTATCGGTTTAAAAGCTTCTCTTTTCTCCTTTTCCTTTTTCTCCTGTTCTTTTTCCCACCATGATTTATACTTATCCTTATCGCCTACTTTTTCGTCGATCGTACTCTCAAACAACTTGGAGATTGTGTCGGAATAAGCCCCGTTCTTATTGTAGGTCTTATCCACTCCTTTCGTCCTCGCTGCGGCATTGGAAATCGCAGATGCCTTCTGAGAAATCTGGCTTCCAAAAGAACCGTATCCCTTAAACAGGAATTTTAAAGTAGAGATATTGTCAAGCTCAATGCTGCTTTCTCCAAGCTTCGTTTTCTTCTTCAGGACTTCCTCATCAAACTCCAGCTTATTATCCTTGCCGACCGTAATGCCTACTTTAGAAAGCAGATTACCTGACTTCTCTGTTATTCCGGTCATCCATGCTGCATTGCGCAGCACATTCTTCGTTTCTGAATCTCCCGCCTGTTCCACCACGGAATTGTAATCGTCAACAAAGGTCTTGACCGCCTTTGTAATGGCATCCCAGTCATAATCCCATGTTTCAATTTCTTCTCCGGTTTCTTCATCTTTTCTTGTAAACTTCTTTTTCTCATAAAGAGAAGCATCACTCAACGCATCTGCAGATTTTTTCAAGGTATCTGCACTGGAACGCATCAGCATTAGCGATTGGGAAGAATCGCCATACTGTGACAGCTTATCTGCATCCTGCTTCGCATAATAAGCCTTCATCAGTTTTCCATAACTCCCGTTTTTGATCATGGCATAGTCTGACACATTGATCCCGCCCATACCATTGTCAATGTAAGGAGCGCCGCCGCCAAATAATGTGGAATAATCCATATTGGTATTGTATCTGCTTGCATAATCACTGAAACTATTGATTGTTGACATAATTCATTCCTCCTTTATAACCGCACATCTACATGAGTATAAGCCGCTGCCTGTGTTCCGGAAACAACTGTCTGGACAGGCTGTGTTTCCTGTGTCTGCACATTGTTATCCGGATGTGCGCTGTCTGTGTGTTTGCTCCACTGATTCTGTTAATTGTCATTGTGATCATCCTCCTTGAATTTTACTAATTTGAAGTCCATTTCTGTTTTCCCTTTGCTGCCACTTGTCGTAATGTCATACTTCTGTAGAAATTATCGTAAAAAAATTTACCCAAATCAATAGATTTGTTATGAACCGCCCTTTTTTTGTTGTGAACCGCTCTTTTTTGTTGTAAAGCCTCTAAGCAATCTGAAGCATGAGCCCTACCGTATATTTGAAATCCGTTTCCCAACTTATGTCAAATCTTAAGATCAAGCCCTGCTGTTGCCGATACTGCGGCGCTGTTCGGGTTTTTCATGGCTGCAATCATTTTCTCCGTCAAATCCCGCACATCACTTCCCACGACCTTAAACTCATAAGACCTAAGATTTTCGCCCTCTGCCTTTCGCTCCGCCCGCATTTCGGCAAGGCGTTCTTCCTGTTCACGCTTTGCCTGCTTCTTTTCCACTCTTTTCTTTTCCGCAAGCTGTTCCTCTTTTTTCTTTTCCTGTAACTTTTTCAGCCAGTCTGCCTGCCCGCTTCCTTTACTCTTATTTGGGCTTTCTGTTCTCACAGTAGTATGAACTACCGCAGAAATATTTCCATTATCATCTATACTCCAAGTTTCGGAATAATCCGTAAGTGTTCCACCGTTAGCCGCTGCCGCCTTCTGTGCGCTCTTATAACCCTCATCGTAAATATCTTTAAATAAGGAAAGATTTTCCTCTAGCTTTTTGGCTTCTTCCGGATTACTTGCACACTTTCCTAAATATGCGCTGGAAATAGACACATTTCCATTTTTCACGCAGTCATAGGTCTTTTGCAGATACGAATTATAGTCCGTGGCTGTACGATTGGTAGTATTTCTCGCATTTCCCGTCTGCGCCGCCTGCTGCTCCTTCACTTCCGTTTTCTTAGCTGTCCCGTTTTTCTGCATAGCGTATGCACTTCCGTATGCATTATAGTTACTTTCAATTCCTGTTACCGCCATAATAAATTCCTCCATTTCATTTTGATTACTTTATTTTTGTTCCCGCTGCAACATCACCGTCACATGGAAAATCTGCTCTTTTACCTTGATACTGACTCCGCCGTAATACCGTTCGGCGATGTCCGATACATTTTTGAGTCCGAGCCCATGCTCCATCATAAGCAGCGGAGCCGCTCTCTCTTTCGTGGACAGTGGAAACGGACTGCCCTCCTGCCAGCGCAGTTTCCCATCAAAGCTGTTTTCCACATCAATCAGGAAAAACCTCTTCTTTTGCTTTACCCTCAAATGAATAAAACGCTTTTCCTGCCGGTCTTTTTCACAGGCTTCGATTGCATTGTCCAAAAGATTACCGAGAATCATTCCCAGATCAAAAACTGATACGCCCTCCACAGGATGAAACTCCGCTTCAAAATCAATCCCCAGTTTTTCTGCCCTGCGCCACCTGTCGTTGACAATCACATCGGTAAGGGCATTGCCCGTTGCATACCGACACTCCAATTCCTGCATGGTTTCATCCATCTTTGAGATATAATCTTTTATCTCTCCGTATTGTTCCCCTGCCGCAAGCCCCTTAATGTTTGTCAAGTGATTTTTCATCTCATGCCGCAGCTTACGGACATTTCCGTAGAAATCCTCCGCTTCCTCCAGCCGCCGCTTCATTGCCTGCACCTGTTTTTCTTCTATGAAACGCTTCTGCCGCTCCTCTAAAAGCATCCTGTAATTCTTCCAGAAGTAGATTAACAGGATTTCTCCCACAAAGATACAGCTCGCCATCAGCGGTATCTTCCAAAACATTTCTTTTTTGGCGTCGTACAAATAAAAGACCGAATCGCCTACCTTTACCGCATACAGCTCCATCACGATACCCGCAAAAACTCCGCCTGAAAGGCTGTATGCAGAAAACAAAAGAGCGTCCCGCCTGTCCATTTCTGCATTTTTCAATACCCTAATTGATACCAGCAGCATAAACAGCATAAGGGCTGTATAGACAACCGTTAAAACCAATTCGCTTATTACCATTTTTTGATAGAACTGATATCGGTAATCACTCTGCATCATATCCATGCCGGACATCAGTATAGTTTCCACTTTCAACCGCAGACTGTTTGAGATCAGGATGCTAAGCGAGTGGAAGTTATAAAAAAGCAGAAGCACAAAGACCGCCTTTTCATAATATCTTCGATACCGGATCAGGCAATACACAATTGCAAACGCAAAGACCGCAAGATAGCGAACCCAAACATCAGAAAATGGCAGCTTTGCCATGAGGTTTACCACAAAAAATACTGCCGCCGCAATCATAGCGCTCATTTCCCGCTTTGTGCGAAAAACAGCTTTCCACAGCATTAATATAAGCGCAGACTGAACCAGAACCATACAAAATTCCACTATTCTAATAAATGTGTCATAATCCGCCTGTGTCAATGTTATCCCTCCGAAATATATTCCATATATGCTTTTCTGAAATCATCGTATTTGTATTTTGAAATCGGCAGCCTGTCACCGTTCGCCATCGTTACCTCAGACCTGTTATACACTTCCACATGAGAAAGGTTGATTAAATATCCCTTGTGAATGCGGTAAAACTGTCCCCGAAGCTTCTTCTCCAATTCCCCGATTTTTGCATAATACTTTACCTTTTCCGCTTTCAGGGCAAGAATGATTTTATGGTTCTGGCTTTCCAGATAATAAATGTCGTCAAACATTATGGCCCTTTTTTCACTTCCACGCGGCACGATCAGCGTCTGCCTGTCAGCCGCTTCTCTTTGTTTTTCTTGTTCCGCCGCAATCTGCCTGACAGCACGTTCAAAGACTTGTGAAAATTTTTCTTCATTGATTGGTTTTAGCAAGTATTGAAACGCCCCCACATCAAAGGCATCATATACATACGTTTCATATCCCGTCACAAAGATGATAACCGGCTGCCTTGCAAGCTTCCTGCTGCGGAGCTGTCCCGCAAGCCACATACCGTTTTTATCTTCATCTCCGTCTGACTTTATCTCTATATCCAGAAACAGTAGGTTATGCGCCACGCCCGCTGATAAATATTCATCAGCGGAAGCATACTCTGTGATCCTGCACTCTGTTCCCTGCTTCTGTATCAGATTGCAAATGTATGCCCGTATATTCTTTTCATCATCACATACTGCAACATCAATCATGCCTTACCCCCTTTCTGCTTTTGTTTTATATATCGGGGAAATTTGGCTTATTTTTGACAGGGATTACGCAACTGGACATTTTTATAGCGCAACTGGACTAAAATCTTGCAAAAAAAGAAATCAGTGTTTAAGTTTTCAGGAATTTATCTGATTCGTCTCACCCTATCTGTACTTCCGGCTGTTCTTCTTGTGTCCGTTCCTGCTGCTCTGTTACTGACTTACAGACATTATGCGTCCCAATGTATTTATACGGGAACTATGCCAAGCAGCCAATTTCCCCAATATATACAAACTGATTCGACAGACCGACATTTAATACTGCCGATTATTATGTTGTCGTTGTTTATTATTAGAATTTATGATATTATAACTATAATGTTCAATATAAAACTGGACTACAAACACAATATATCATTTGTAATATGTGAGGAACTGCCAATGTATAAAATATGTGTTGTAGAGGATGAAATCAGGATTCAAAAGGAATTGAAGCTATTGTTGGAAAATATAAATTGTTAATCTTCTCATTTGAGAGTATTTAATAATTGTTATAGGTTATCATAAAGAATACCGTCAACCCTTGAA
>CANQSN010000050.1 GCA_947626505.1 uncultured Lachnospiraceae bacterium | reverse complement strand
CATAAGACAACGATGCCGCAAGTTAATTCACTGAATAAAGTACATTAGTGCGTTCGTTATAAAAACTGTATAATTATCATTTATTTCAAAATAAAAATCATGCCTGTAAAAATTGTCATCAACTTTTCCTACCTATACTTATTATATATTATATGCCGCCACGATTGAGTATTTCGTTCATTGCCGCAAGCACCGCAGAAATCTCAAGTGGCTTGGAAAGATGTGCATTCATTCCAGCCTGTCGGCTTTTTTCCTCGTCCTCGGCAAAGGCATTGGCGGTCATTGCAAAAATGGGTACCGATGCAGCATCTAAGCGTTCCATTGCACGTATCCTACGAGTCGCTTCAAATCCGTCCATCTGCGGCATCTGGATATCCATAAGTATAAGGTCGTAATAATTCACTTCGCTTTTACCAAAAAGCTCAACCGCTTTTTCTCCATCTTCAGCCTCATCAATTATCGCACCCGTAACAGTTCCAAGCAATTCAATTGCTATTTCCCGATTCAGCTCAATATCCTCGGCAAGCAGAATATGTTTTCCTTTAAAATCGTAGGTTTTATTTTCAGCTGCTTCAATATCAGGAGATTCATCCGCTTTCCAGTCTATCATCTGTGAATTTTCAGTAACGGTGAAAGGCAGTTGGACTTCAAATTCCGACCCCTTGCCATACTTACTATGTACTGTAACGCAGCCACCCATAAGCTCTGAAAATCTACGGACTATCGACAGACCAAGACCTGTTCCGCCAAATTTATGGGATATTTCAGCATTTTCCTGCTCAAATGCCTCAAATATCTTCTCAAGATTTTCTTCTTTGATTCCTATACCTGTATCTTTGACTGAAAAACGCAGCAAGACAGTACTGCCTTCACGTTTCAATTCGCTGACGCCCAGAATGATTTTGCCGCCTGCCGGAGTAAATTTAATAGCGTTTGATAGAAGATTTGAGAGTATCTGATTAAGGCGCAAAGAATCGCCCATTATAAACTCGTTAATCTGTCCAAATACTGAAATCACAAAGCTTATTCCTTTTTCGTTCATCTGTACGCTGTAAATATTTTCTATATTTTTAAGGAATAGCATCAAATTGAAAATCTCATTTTTAATCTGTATCTTTCCGCTTTCAATCTTTGACATGTCCAGCACATCATTTATAAGCGACATCAAATGCTTTGACGAAAGCGATACCTTTTTCAGGCAATCTTCAATCTTCTCGGAATCGGATGTATGCTGGCGGGCAATCTCCGTCATACCAATAATACCGTTCATAGGAGTACGTATTTCGTGGCTCATCCGACTTAAAAACTCGCTTTTTGCCATACTTGCCTCTTCAGCAGCTTTCTGGGCTTTTTCAGCAGACTCACGAGCAACCTCAAGCTGTTTTGAGTGAGCTCTCAGGTTCATGAGATATACGAAAAAAATAATCACAATCAACACAAGCACAGAAGCCATCATAGCGATTGCATTGCGGTTTAGCCGGCCGCTCAGCTCCTCGGTCACTTCATCAACAACCGCATAAGGCACTTCCATAAGCATATACCACTCTGTACCCTCTATAGGCGAATAATACATACACATGTGGACTCCGGTTGCTTTGAATACTACCATTCCGGAATTGCCTTTTTTGAAATCGTCCTCAACCTGCTCAACGGAGAATCCTTTATCGAAATCAGCGTATTCCTTGAATTCGGAAATAATATTGCTGCCACTTGGAAGCTCGGAAAGATAAGTGTTGTGGACGATAAAATTGCCCTCTCCGGTAACAATGCTCGCATTAGTCTGTCCGTCCTCACTGCGCAGAAACAAATGTTGCCCAATAGAATCCGTAGTAAATCCCGCAATAATCGCAATCATATCGGTTTCTTCAAAATGTATCGGTGATATCTGCACGCCGAGAACAATCATATTGTCATCTAGGAATGTTTCGTTATAAGAAACAATTTCATCTTCACCATTGAGTAATTCAGCAAGAAAGCTGAGTTTAGAAGCTGCCGGACGTTTCCCATCTCTGCTGTAATAGAAGCCTTCCTTATCAACAAATGCCATAAACTCAAAATCATTGTTTTGCTCGGCTGCAGAAATAAATCTTTCTACATTTTCCAAGTTCTTCAAATCATTAACATTGACACTTTCTGCCACAGTCTTCAATCCGCTGTATCTCATGGAAAGCCCTGATTTAAAGTTTGCCTGCATCAGATTAGTCATCTCACGCAGGTACATAGTGTTCATATTTTTTGTAAAACCAGACGTCAGCACTGAAGCTGCATCGATAAGCCACATCACTAACAGGCATACAAATGCAACTGCTAAAATCAGCACAGCATAAAACCGTCTATGTGAAATCTTTTTGTCATGATTCTTACTCATGTTCATCCACCGATGTAATCCTTCCTTCAATCTGCGAACCTATCTTTTCATCGTTATGACTGACGATATATTTTTCCAATATACTGTGAAGAGTATATCCCGTTTCACTGGCAAGCTTCACCGTTTTTGCTTTTGGAACATCATCGCTATAGACATTGAGCATGGTAAAACCATCACCGTTATTGTCAAGATATCCGCTGCTGCCCGCCATGTAATCCGTTACCGCAATCGTATATACAGCATTTTCATCAAGGGGAGTGCCATCCGAAAGAGTCACATCAACAAGCTGAGCCGGAAAGCTGCCGGTTGGCTCGGTGAAGGAATATTTCAGTCCGGAAACATTTAAAAATCTTCCTCCCGGTATCTCGGCGTCGCGTATCATCGCAGATAAACCATTGGAAAGCATACTCCTTATGACGTCCGCATTTACTTCAAGAATAATTATATAGTTCTCATATGGGCAGACATAATCTAAATCGTAACTATAAATATCGCCCTTATATAGGCTTCCCCTTATCGAGCCTCCGTTCACCACAGCTATATCCGCACCTGTTATTTCCCTTACTGCATCAGAAATCAAATTGCCAATCTCCGTCTCCTCAGTACGCACATTATAGTTTTCTACAATCATATCATGGTCGATAATCCCAAGCAGCTTAGCGCTTTGACTGCTTCCGTTTTTCTGGTATTCGTCTACCGCGTCAAACGCTGATTCAATATCGGCCTGTCCGCAGAGAACCGCATTGCAGCGGTTGCCAAAATAGCGCATAAGGTCATTGGAAATGGAAATGTTATAGTTATAACCATCTTCAATGCAACTCTTTATTCCATCAGGAATAATATCCGGAATCTGTTTATGGTCCACAAGATATGAATAAGCCGCCCCATTATCCATCATAAATGCAGACTGCCCTTCAGAAGTGGACAAAATGCCAAATATCTTCCGGCAGGCGTCCAGCTTAGCTTTGTTTTCCCCCTTTGTAAGCTCTTTGTTGATACCAAGAAAAGCAGTAGGCGCAGAAACCGTCCATGCCGGATTGCCCTCGCTGCTAAACATCGGCAGCATATCAAATTCATACTTGCTGTTCTTCTGGATATTATCAAGCATCGTAACGCTGTCAAACGCCACTAATATTTCCCCTTTGCTCATTTTTTCAAGTATAGGAGCAGCATTGGAAATAGCAGTAAAAGGATGCGGATCCATATATTCCTTATCTATAATCTCCATCGGAAAATCAAGGCACATTTCGAGAGAACCCTTAAATGTCGCCTTACCGCTTTTTATATTATCCAGCCACTTGATACCGTCAGACAATCCAAAAAAATCAGGAATCTTTGTTGCAATGGCAAAAGTCGCTGTAGTGGCAGGCGTACCGTTCACTGCAAAATTAAAACCGTTTTCGTCAGTGCCGATGTTCTCCTGTTTTGCTTTTTTTAACAATTCAATAAATTCATCCTGCGTTTTGGGAACAGATAAACCGTTTTCACGTACAAATGTGGCATTATAAATATATCCATAATATTGCGCCGGCAGCGGAATGAAAAGATTTTTCCCTTCTATGGCAATCTTGTGCATAATACCTGACTGATACGCCGAGATATAGTCATCTGCGCTCAAATCCGCAAGATAATTCAGCACTTCTCCTGTCGCAATGGTAGATGCAACAATATCGCTGCCATGCCCGTTGCGCAGGCGGCGTTCCGTTTCGCCATCTATGGTTCCCAATGCATTTTTTTCAATCTGAAGGTCGATATCCGTATACGTGTCCTCCACAAGTTTTTCTAAGTTGGGTAAATCAGAGGAATACAGCATGGTAATAACTGTCTTACCCTTATCCTGTTTTTCGGTTGTCTGTGAAGAACATCCACTAAGTAATAGTGCAACCATAATCAGGCAAAGTATCTTTTTAACATTCATCATATCACCGTTTTCTTCATAATATAATGCATCGCTCAAAATCTATCTGAAGCAGTTTCCAAAAATTACTATTTAACTATTATATATTATATAATATTTTTCGGGTTCTATCAATCCCTAATGGGAAACCGTCACAAGCGGAAAGCCGCCTTCTTAATTTAAGAAAATGAAATCCGGCAAATTGTTGTTTTAAGCATAAAAATAAATGCATGAAATTCCAACCGTATTTACGCAGTCAGAATTCCACACATTATCAGTTTGCTGTATTTGATACTTATTAAACATCATATTGCAAATGGCATTAATTCCTCCAGAAGCTATCTGATATTTCACGTGACAAAATTTGAGACAAAAAATTTTGATTCTTTGCCATAAATTCCATTATTCCGGCAAGAAAAGTTTCTTTGTTAGAAGCATCTATACTGTCAAAATATGTTGGCAGCTTTTTGTTCTTAACTTCTTTTTTAAAATACTCGTCAGACTTCTCGTCAAGCTTTTCGATATACTCTTGAATCATATTCCGCCCCTGCTTACTAGACAATTGTTTGTTATACCAATTTGAAAAGAATTCTGCCTGATTATAAAATCTGTCTTTACCGCTGTTTTCTTCACCAATCCTTTGATATTCTTCATATGCCGCAGAATCTATATTTTTCATGTCATCCGCATTCAAATTATATGATAATTCAACAAGATTGCTTCCATGTCCCAGATAGTTAGCTCTTTTAATGCCATAATTCATATTGCCATTTTCATCTGCTTTACCTGCGCTTGCTATTTTTGCTATGGTATTCATGGCTTCTAAAAATTTCTCCCTACTTGCCTCCGGTATAAAATTCCAAGCAGCATACTCCGCCTTCTTCATTCCCAACGCAATATTTGCCTGCCGCTCTTCTTCAGTTAATGAAGATGTATTGCCCATAAGAAAATTGCTATTGATAATACCATATACAAAAATTCGTTCTTCTTTAGTACATCCTTCTACTGCGGCTGCAACAGCTTTGTCTGTATTATAAATACCACAATATATCGGCACATCGGCTCTCTCCCTTTCCAACGGACGTACAGCCTCTGCTTCAAAACGCTTCTGCGCATCATCGCTTATATACAGTGAAGCGGCAATTTCTCCATCACCTTTTTTAGGAGGTACAAATGAATCTTCTCGATTGATATTTTTTAAAAATTCCGTCTCCGTCATCTTTTGATGAATGTTTGTTATTTTCATTATTATCACTCCTTTTCGCGGAGACATTCACATTTCTAAATCATCTCCACACAATGAATATACTCTTTATAATTATATATCGTCTGACATGCCAGCTTCCCTTAACAGGCATTTTGTAATTTGACATCACAAATTGGATTTTAGCGAACTATTGCTAAAGTTCACACTATTCCAATTTTCTCTAATCGAAACATCCCATATTATATCTGGGTATTTCATCTCATAATATTAAAAGCTGATTGGTTCTCGTTTTTGAAAACCAATCATCCATATGTTTCAGGTAAGCGTACTCAGTTAAATTCCGGCTTACTCCATTCTTTCTGCCAAAAAGAAAACGGGGCCCAAAAAGATTAGATGTTTCTCATCTCTTATCCAAAATGTTGTTCCAAACTCACCCCAATCGTCACTCCCGTCGTGTACTTCTATCATTGTTGGCGTATCATCTTTAAAGCCAAAGCTGCTATAATCTGAATGAATTACCATATAAAATTCGTATTTATTCTGCTGCTTAATTTTATACCTTGGATTTTCCAGCCTGTGCCTTCCCAATCGTATATCTGATTCGATATAATCTTTATCTATTGTAATAACGCCTCCTATGTAATCGTCTAAAGAAACCTCGCCATATATATAGCCGCTTCCCGTCTGTTCAATAATTTTCCATTTTCCGTATATCAGCGAATCATTCTCTCCATTACCAGATGCATCCGGCATTGCAGCATGTGATTCAGTTGGTGCATTTCCCGACGCTATGGCGGGAGAAGCTGTTGAGGCTGTATCTGTTTCCACAGCAGTCTGGCTTGTTGACATGTTGTCCGGCATTTCCGAATTATTTTCTACATTTCTACCACATGCGCTCATCAATGCACAACTCATGAATATGAATAAGAAAGCTACCGAAACTCTTTGCACACAATCACTTCCTTCCAAAGAAAATAATATTAAGGTATTACTCTTTGTCCTCCCTATACGTATTGTAATATTCAATCCTATCCGTAAATTTAATATTGATTGGCAGATAGCCTGCTTTTATAAGTTCGAGCGTCTTAGCGCCGCTCCTTGTTTTTGTGCATTTGCACGAATTTTGGTAATGTTATTTTAACATTAGATTATTTTTACTTCAATATTCATTACTATTTTTTGTGCATTTGGTATGCCGCAAGGCAGTTTCCGCATGGCGCATAGCCTTTCTCCTTCAATTCACTGATACTCGCTTTACATGTTTTCCTATTTTTCTTTTTTGTACTTCTGACGCTTGAGCATGTCGGCAAATGAATCCGTTTTGTATTGGTATTCAGCACATATTCCGCACTCTCCTCTCCCAAAAGCGTATCAGAAGAATACTTTCCATCGTTTTTTCCGTCGTTGCCTTCTAATTTCTGTGCGGTTTCATTTCCTGCTGTCCTTTTGCTGTCCCCGCTTGCATAGTCAATCACAATGCCGGGCTGCACATTATAACAATATACATGGAAGCAAACGCCTAAGCCGCTGTCTTCCACAGACCATGCCTCCATCTCCACTCCGGAAGCCACGAGATTTTCCCCTTGAAACACAGGAGTTACGCGGTATAATACATGATTGCCTGTCTTTTTCACATATTCTGCAACCATATCCTCAAACGGAAGCATCCCCTCCACATTTAGATATCGTGTTCCGGTAATCAGATTCTTTTCATTGGCATTTTCTCCAGCAAGCTGATATCCAATCAAATGGCAGCGGTTATAAAGATAATTTCCGTCAATCAAATCATTGTATTTTACGGTATGCCATCCGCTTGGCTTAATCTGACCTATCCTTCCTCTTTCTTCTGCCGGCATAGTCTCCGGACAGATATTTGCATAGGCAGCTTTGCATCTGCCGAGGAAATCCAATTTACTGTACGTTTCAAACGCTTGTGTCTGCTTCTTGTCTTTGGAAGAAAAATCCGGCTGTCCTGAATTTATATTAATATAGGCATTTCCCGAATAATCCGGTATGTCTTTTAGGGAATCAACGGTCTTAGGGGTTTCCTTTAAATTCGTTTGATGTACTGATTCGGTAACAGCAGGATTGTGATAATCTGAGGTTTTTGTTACTTCGCCGCAACTGCATAGAAAAAATGCTATGTATAAGGCTGTAAGAAAGCATAACAATATTTTAGGCGTATTTATATTATTCATCATAAGCCTCCAGCGTATCAATTTTCGCAATATCTTCCCTGATAGTCTTGAAATAATCTAGCGTAATTAACTTTTACTGCATTTTAAGTTTCCCTTTCTCTCCATTCATCTGCCAAGTCTTCTGCGATATAATCTTCATCCATACAATGCAGATCGGACACACCCTCCCTAATCAGTTGATATTCCATAGAATGATAAAAAAAATCTAATGCCTGTCTTGTGCTAATGCCAACTTTCTCTGCGAAAAGCGGGATAATCCTCGCATATTTCATCTGTAACAAAGTCCGATTCGCTTTCATAATGAATAACTCCTTTCAAATGCAAGATACTCATCTATCACTTTCTGCGTTCTCAAACATATTTGAAAATTTGGCTTTTCATAAGCTAGTCTCCCAATAGCATCCTTCTTGGAAATAATTCCTTCAAAATATAATTCTACTGTGTCAAACACCTTATCATTTGCAACCCCGCCGGCTACAATCTCATAATCAGATTTATCCTGACCTCTCCTGCATTCAAAAACAAAATCCAACCATTCCTCAGAATAAGATTCAAACTGAATTGAAGAACATTCCTTGTATGCATTCTCATTGAAATTATATACGCTTACAATACCCGATTTGTTCCTTAGCACATATTGTTTACACCAATTTTTTGCCTGTTCTTCAATCTGTGTAACATAAAATCCAGCGCCAAAATCAACCTTTTTTCTCGAATGTATTATATCCGGTTTTGCCACCTCTGCATAAGAGCCATGATATACCCTCATAACACAATCCCTCTTTCTTCCATCACTTCTTTTAAATTGTCAATGATATATTCTTTTCCTTGAGTGTGAAGCGTTTCATAACAGGGGATAATATACTGTTCAACAATATTGCTCTCCTTAGTCAATGCATCATGCACAATTATCGGATCAACATTCATATCCTCCGCAAGGCTTTCTATGCAAAAAACAACAAATCTTAATTCATCATCTGAATAATTGCCTGTGCATACTCCCTGAACAGCCTGTTTCATCTGCGATATATTTTCGGCACATCTATTCGTTGAATCATCATGATTTTTCGTAAAGTCATACATTCTTAATACCTCCAATTCGCCCAATCTTTGCGAAAAGATTACCATCTTTCAAAATATTCTGCATCTAACTTGTAATATTTTATATACTACCACTAACAGTTTACAGTGTCAATCCTGCATGGTTTAGGGAAACGGTCTCGACCGGAGGCTTTGCCGCGCTGTAATATTCACTCAAAAAACATCCTGCTTTTTAAACACGCAGCAACTACTGCACAAAAAGACAAAATAATATGCAAGCGAAACTATAACTGAAAATAATAAAGATGTATTCCAATGATTAGAAGCATTATTAAGATGTTGACTTAGGTCATTATTATAAAACAAAATATATTTTACTAATTCTGTCTTTGATTCAAAAATTGTAATTAATGCGTTTGCGCCGAAAATAGAAAGCAAAGAAATCATCATAGAAACAGATGCATTTTTAAATATAACCGCGCACATTGCAGTCAAAAAAATATATCCAATCCCTTCAAAAATCCCCGCAAAAAACATTTGTAAAAAATAAACAAAATATGCTTTTTGTATAATTTCCCCACTATCATTAAAATAAAGAATCACTTGATTTTTCTGATTACAATCATAAAGAAAACAATTCAAAGCACAGGAAATAAAGATAACCAATAAAGAAAACAGGATAAATATAAGAATTGAAGAAAAAATTTTAGCAATCCATATATCTTCTCTTTTATTTGGTCTGGTAAAGAGGCTTTTTAAGGTTTTTAACGAGTACTCTTCACAAAAAATATCACAACATACAAGGACAGAAAATACTGTCACTAAAATCATCATCCCTAAAGAGTTTGCAACTGCATTCCAATAATTACAAATATATAAAGATGAGATATTATTTTCTAAAGCAAATTCCGCTAACTTTTTTTGATTTACCAACATTTTTGATTCTTCAAGCGGGAGAGCATCTTTATTTTCAGACATATAATCATCAACATATTCAATCTGCGCTTTTGCAGAAGCCTGCCAATCAATTTTTTTGGACTCATCATATTTATAAGACAATACAACTTGAAAAATGCTTACAACTGCAAGCAATCCAAATAAAACATATATTTTCTTCTTTTTAAATAGCTTATATAATTCATTATTTAACAAAATTCTTATCATTTTCCTCGCCTCCTTGCAGCATATTCAAAAATTGTTCTTCTAATTTTTCTTTTTTTCTCTCGCAAAAATATATATCTATATTATTTTCAACTATCCTCCTAATACATTGCGGCACTTCTTCATCACTTAATTCCACCTCAAAACTACATTCGTCAAAATTCCTATTTATAATTTCTTTTTGTAAGATATTATCTATATCATTAAGACTATTAACTTTAATACAATATATTGAACGATTTTTATCAGATGGCTTTATTGCGCCGGAAATCTCTTTTCCATCTGCAATTACAATTACTCTATCGCTTAACAATTCAATTTCAGACAAAATATGACTAGATACCAATATTGCAACTCTTTTTTCTTTTGCAACACTTTTTAAATATTCACGCAACTGCTTAACGCCAACCGGATCCAATCCATTCATAGGTTCATCTAAAATAATAAGTTTAGGGTTATGCACTAATGCCTGCGCCACTCCCAATCTTTGCCGCATTCCTAATGAATAAGTTTTAACCTTGTTGTGAATGCTTTTTTTCAATTGTACCAGTTCAATAATTTCATCAATTTTTTTTATATATTGCTTCCCATTAATCCTACTTAATAATTTTAAATTTTCATATCCGGATAAATATGGATATAATTCCGGAGTTTCAATAACTGCGCCAACATTTTTTATTGCATTCACAAAATCATCCTTTACAGAATAACCATCGATTATAATTTCTCCTTCATCAATACTAATTAAACCGACTATCATGCGCATTAGCGTAGTTTTTCCCGCTCCATTTGGCCCTAACAACCCAACAATTTCTCCTTCTGACATAGAAAAAGAGAATTTATCAATTATCTTTTTCTTTTTAATTTGTTTTGAAACCCCAGTAACTTTCAATATTTCATCCATGATTTATCCTCCCTTCATATTTCCAAACATAATAGATACATTCTACAATAATAGTTCTTTTTTGTAAATAAAAAATATATTTGTCTGCATTATCGAGATTTACCCAAGAATCTTTTTGAGCTCTTAAAAAGTTACCGGTAGAATCAGTATTTATAAATTTGTTATTACTTAATGTAATTTTAGAGCTTGTGTTAGTAATATAGAAAGTATCACCTTTATTTGTCGTTATTGCAGAACCGTTAGCGTTAAATTCTGATACACCGTTAGAAGCATCTCCACTCATAGATTGATATAGAAAAATATTTTTATAGGTTGTAGATTGGCTAAACGCTGTTTCGCCAATTTAATCTGTTGAATAAACCACATAAAATCGTCTCATAAGTTTCAAACAATTCTTGAATGTGCTGTTTCGTCTTCCGCATCTTTGCCATTCGAGGTAATTACTACATATCATTTCATTCAGATTAATCAAGGCGCTTCTGTCATAGGCGCTGACTAATGTCACTTTTTGTACCCCTCATAATAATAGGATTGTTCAATCCCTTTAAAAATCACTTCTCTGTCGTTGATTTTTTCCGTCAGATTAGGCTGAATCAAAAAACGAAGCTCAAGGTCATTTACAGGACTGCGTTCCATAGCCTGTAAATATTGTTCTCGGCCTATTTTCTCCCAATCGACAACCTTAGAAAGTCTCTTTTTTAATATCATATCAAGCCATATTCTTGTGCTTCTGCCATTACCCTCCATAAACGGATGCGCAATATTCATTTCAACATATTTTGCAATAATTTCCTCAAAGGTATTTTCGGGCATTTTCTCTATTGCAGACAAGGCCTCTTTTAAATACAGGATGTTGGCAAACCTAAAATTTCCCTTTGCAATATTTAATGTGCGAATTTTTCCGGCAAAGTCATATAAATCCTTAAACAGGGCTTTATGGATTGCCTGTAATCCCTTTGTTGTTCCCACTTCTATATTATCTATTTCACCGCTTGTAAAAAGTTTTTTTGCATTTTCAAGACTTTTTTCGTCTATTTCAGTTTTGCTTAACATCTATTCACCTCATTATCGTTATATTCTACTGTTTTACCTCAATTCCCGCATCAAAAAATAGTTCGGTAGCTGCCTTGTCAAATATGACGATACAACCACTATTTTCATTTTCTCCAACACAAAAACCTTCACACTCCTCTAACTGTTCTTTATGATGTTTCTGTCGCTTTTGTAATGAATTTTTATAGTAGTTTTACTTACTATTTTTTCGTTTAGAAACAACTCGAATTTTACTCTCAAAACTTCCTGCTACTTCATTACTTTCTCCATCAGCGATGTATAGCTGTCCACCACATCATATACAACATTATCGCCAGAGATGGCCTTGAAGTGTTCTCTTGCGCAGTGAATCTTGGATTCCTCAATAAGCCTCAACTGCATGGAATTCATAGAGCCCTTAGTCTCCGCTACGAAGTAAATGTGCTTCACGCTGCCTTCATAGAACGCAATCGCCCAGTCCGGATTGTAGTGTCCAACTGGAGTAGAAATATAAAATCCATCCGGTAACTTCACATACACAGCCACATCCGTATTTATGTCCAGATCCGTTGCAAAGTCACGCTCATTTGAAGAATCATATACAATATGATCATATAAATGCTTCTTTGCCTTCATGGCATTTACACCCAACTTACCTTTAATTGTCGGATCAGTAAAGATATCCGTTCCGTATTTCTCATCCAGTATATCGTATGTAATATGCTCAATAATGGCTGTTGCCTTCTGATCATTAATCAACTGAGCAGCCTTCGATATAAACTCCTCTGGATTGTCTTTAAACTGATTAAATACAGCCGGCTGAATTCCCTGAAGTATAGCAATAATGGCTTTGCGCGTTAGACCGGTCTCATCTACCAGCTTTCCAATCAGGTCATACTTTACATTAGAATTAGCTGCAGCAGTCACTCCATAGCTTCCCGACTCCTCCTTCATAAAAGATGCACCAGCAATCAAATCCTCTTTTGATTTTATGGAATCCATCTGTCCAGTTTCCACCCTGAAATAAATCTTTGCGACGCACAGTTTAGAATCCAAAGACGCAATTGACTTCCGGATCAGCTCATCCGTATCAAAATCCACCACGTATACTGATTTTGCATTGATTTTTGACCACAAAGCCTTAAACTCTTTACTATTAAGCTTTTCATCATCCACATGCAGCTCAACATTATTGCTTCGTGCATTCTCTGGCTGCATAACTTTGCTATCATAGACAGAATCAATAATCGCAATTACATCAGAAGCAAAATCCCTAGCCGCCTCCGCAATTTGAATTTCACCATTCGCCTTATCTTCGTAATACTTATCTGTAAGTCCCCCTTGCGCATCGATATACCTGTTTACAATCAAGTCATAGTAAATTTCCGAGGCCAAATCACTTGTTATAATAACTCCATTGCCCCCATCATCTTTTACCAACTTATTAACAAATAACTCTCTGTCGACAGCTTTTGGTCTTTCTGCAACAGCCTCAGCCAATTCTGCCTGAAGTCCTTTCGCAAAAGAATCATAGCTCTCACTTGCAATAACGGTAAGCACATTGACATTATGAACATCGTTACCAAGCGCATTAATATCCATTCGTTCACCATTCTGATTCACACAAAGACGAAGCCCTCGTCCCACCTCCTGTCGTTTGCGAATCTCACTGCTGCTCTGTTTCAATGTACAAATCTGAAAGACATTTGGATTATCCCAACCTTCTCTAAGTGCAGAATGTGAAAAAATAAAACGTACTGGAGACTTTTGCGGATTGCGATCCAAAAGCAGTTCCTTATTCTTCATTATCAACTCATACGCAGTGACGTCCTCAGATGTTGTTTCTTTTCTTTTAACTTTAGAATTAATCATTTTCCCCTTGCCATCCACAGAGAAATATCCTGCATGCGTCTTGTTTACCGGTATTGCATGCAAATATCTCATATAATCATCTTCGCCCAGAGTAAGCTGCCAATTGTTTAGAATATCTTCATATTCTTCCTCAAACATAATAGCATACTTTCCATTCACAGGCTGATTTGCAGCATCATACTCACGATAATTCGCCACCTCATCTATAAAAAATAAAGATAAAACCTTGATTCCCTTATAGAATAGCTGGCGTTCTCTCTGAAGATGGGACAGTATAGTTTCTCTAATCTGAATGCGACGGAGCTGATCTTCATCCACAGCTCCAATAACATCTCCTGCATAAATCTTAATACCGTTAATAAACTTAATACCTTAGTTTTAACACCCGCACGAATAACCTTATCCATCAGTTTCACATATCTGTTTTCCTGCGTATTGGCGTGGGTTCCAGCTCCATTTCGGAAATTGTGAGATTCATCAATCACGACCAAATCATAGTTGCCCCAGTTCAGACGATCTAGATCGAGTCCGTTAGAAATGCCACCATTTCTAGATAAATCCGTGTGAAATAATACATCATAATTCAGCCGGTCAGAAGCAATAGGATTATTAATATAATTATCCTTATATGTATTCCAGTTCTCAGCAAGCTTTTTCGGGCAAAGTACAAGAACTGTCTTATTCCTGTTTTCATAATACTTGATGACTGCTAATGCGGTAAATGTCTTTCCAAGACCTACGCTATCTGCCAGAATACAGCCATTGTACTTTTCTAACTTATTGATGATTGCCAACACAGCATCCTTCTGAAAGTCATAAAGCATATCCCAAATCTTACTCTGCTTGAATCCTGTCGCTTCATTTGGCAATACATCTTCGGAAATATCATCAAGGAACTCACTGAATACATGGTACAATGTCATAAAATATATGAATTCAGGTGAATTTTCACTATAAGCAACGCTGATATTAGAAACAATTTCTTCCGTAACATCCTGCATCTTTTCTTTATCATTCCAAAGTGTATCAAATAACTGTATATATTGTGTGGCAAATGGCATTTCCATACTGTTGACCATATTATAACTGTTATTACCTCGTTCACAGCCAATGTCTACCGTAGTAAATCCGTTGATGGGAAGATAAGCTGTCTGTTCTGTAACAGAATCCACCGTCATAAAACCATTCATATTTTCGCCGGTTACATTTGACTTGAACTTTGCTTTTTTTCGAATCCATTCAGCGCATTCTCTAGCAATTGCCTTTTGCGTCATCTCATTGCGCAACTTAACTTCAAACTCTGTGCCATACAAACTATTTTCTCGACTAAGCCTCGGAATATAAAATTCCCGTTTCTGTTTTTCAGCTTTCTCTTTAATAAAAGTCGGTGATGTAAATATAAAGCGGAACTCATCCACCTTCTCCAATTGAGTCTTTAGTTCTTTATATGCATACATGGAGAAACAGGCTGCTGCTATGGAAACCTTGCTTTTAGGCTGCATCTTCTCTTTCAGGTCATCCCGTACCACCTTGTTAATATTATCAAAGATTTCCACCTGCATCGCTCCCCCTCCCTTTCTTCTGTCACTTAATTTTTATCCTATTTATTCTTCGTATTTTTTTATTATAGCATAGATAAAAAATAAAAACAGTACTTCCCTATCGTTTTCTCTTGCATACCATATAAGCTTGTGGATACACGTGTGTATGTATAGACTTTGGTTTTCGCTTTTATCATTTTTCCGTTACTAGTTTGTGCCACGACCTGTTGCACAATTTCATAATCCGACCTGCACAGAGCAGATTTGCGCATATACTTGATATTTATTGGTTTTTTCTCGTCAGAAGGCACTCGCACTCCACGGTAAAATCTTTGGGCAACAAAACCTCATTGCCTACTTGACCATTATAATACAAAGGAAACTTAAATAAAATACTTTTTATCATCCGTTCAGACTTATTTCTGTCCTGATGTACATTTATCTCCTCAATGCAGTCCTGATAAAACTCTTTTCTTTACTCGTCTGTCATCATACTATATAGTTCATCAAAGTTTAGCAATGCTTTATAGTAGTGTTAGCATATAATCAGTACAAAAATCACATTTGACAAAACATCGCCTTTTTGCTAAGATAATAAGCAAAGAGAAATGGGTTTTTTGTCGTGTACGGTCTTTATGATCCAAGCGGGTTGCTCGTTTCTTTTTTTATGTCTATGATATCATATAGATACATCTTCCCATTTTCATTATGCCGGACTACTAAAGAAGCATGGAAAACATTGTATCTTTCCACTTCTCCATCACTTCCATATACTGGCAAGGCAAATCTTGAATCATAACGATACCATCCGTATTTTGCATTACGACTATGCTTTTCCTCATTATTTTCCCGAAAATGTTTACCAACTGCAATCTCAATCAATTCCGGTATCCCCTGCGAGGCATTTGCCTTTGCTTTTGCAACTGTACCTTTCAAGGAATAGGTGTAATTAGATCCAGTATATTCATTTGGCAAATCTGAACCAATGTAAATGCAATCTTTCGTATCCATGACCTGATACACTTCACCAACATAATTTCTAAGATACAACCTCACATCATCCCAATTTACGGAACGTTTTCCCTTAAATCGAATGTCATTTATCATGACGATGCTGTTTCCATTAGCATCTTTTATCACATCTATATTCCTTTCCATATGCCCTCCTATTCGACAAATTTCTATGAACATTTTATCATACCGACAGAGGTGTTTCCACACAAAATCGTAATGAGGTATTGCGTCTTTTCATAATGGAATTTTACCATTCGATTTTGGGACAGATAATTGATAAAATCTTTCTTATTTTGTCCTCCTTTCGTTTTAATGTTTTACTACAGAGTGAATAAAGTACACAATATATACTTTGCAGGATTTTCACTCATTTAGTCAAATTCTTAAAACTTAGCTATTCTTGATTCTCATAATAACAATTTGCTAAAATCAATGAATATCCAAGACATAAAAAGTCATAATTTATATATCCATCAAAAAAGACCTATTAACAAACTTTTCAGTTCATCAATAGGCCTTCGTATAATCGTATTTTATTTTTCAAAATCACTTTATTCCGATTGTGATTTTCCCTTGACTTTCCTGCATCTTCATACTCACCGGCGATTTCATAACCGTTATATTTGGCAAAGGCTTTCATTCTGGCTTTCTGGGCATCCAGTAAATAGACGTCGATCTGCATGGCGGTAGATACCCGCGTGTAGGTATAGACTTTGACTTTTTCTTTACGCATCCTGCCCTCTCCAATTGTGCAACGGGCGTGGCACTTTTACCACAATCTCTTCAGCTATTCCAG
>CANQSN010000049.1 GCA_947626505.1 uncultured Lachnospiraceae bacterium | reverse complement strand
GATGTGCAGGCGGTGGGTTTGAGAATATCTGTGAGGCGGCAGATATTTTAAGAGATCACCATATTGGCAATGAAGCCTTCTCATTAAGCATTTATCCCGCTAGTGTGCCTATTTATATGGAGCTTGCTAAAAATGGAGTCTTGGCAGACCTTATGTCTACAGGTGCAATTGTAAAAACTGCATTTTGCGGGCCATGCTTTGGAGCCGGAGATACTCCAGCCAATAATGCATTTTCAATACGTCACTCTACTAGGAACTTCCCTAACAGGGAAGGTTCAAAGATTCAGAATGGACAGATTTCTTCAGTAGCGTTGATGGACGCTCGCTCAATCGCAGCAACAGCGGCAAATAAAGGATTTTTAACAGCAGGTGATGAGGATTTGCCAATCTTCACGCATCAGAGCTATTATTTTGATAAGACTATATACGCGCATCGCGTATATAATGGGTGGGGGAATCCGAAACCTGATACAGAGATTAAGTTTGGGCCTAATATTAAGGATTGGCCTGAAATGAGCGCGTTGCCTAAGAATATTTTGTTAAAGGTGGTATCGGAGATTCATGATCCTGTAACTACTACCGATGAGCTTATTCCGTCAGGAGAAACTTCTTCTTACCGCTCTAATCCTCTTGGTCTGGCAGAATTTACTCTGTCAAGGAAGGATCCTGAATATGTGCCGCGGGCAAAGGAGGTACAAAAGGGCGAGAAAGCAAGGATTGCGGGGAAGGATCCTAATGTAGAACTTCCGGAGCTTAAACAGGTGATGGATACTATACATTTGACTTTTGATGATGTAAGTTATGATAATACAGGTATCGGGAGTACAATATATGCGGTTAAGCCGGGAGATGGTTCTGCCAGAGAGCAGGCGGCTTCCTGCCAAAAGGTGTTGGGAGGCTGGGCAAACATTGCCAGTGAGTATGCTACTAAGAGATACCGTTCAAATCTGATTAATTGGGGAATGCTTCCTTTCATTTATCCGGAGGATACGCTTCCGTTTTCAAATGGAGATTATCTTTTTATCCCTGATATTGAGCAGGCAGTAAGGGAAAAGAAGGATAAAATACAAATTTTTGTTGTCGATAAAGGAATGACTATGTTTGAAGTATCACTTGGCAATATGACGGATAAGGAGAGAGAGATTATTCTTAAAGGATGCCTTATCAATTATAACCGAAAGTAACAGCAGCAGGGCGGAACGTATTTTTAGGCGTTTCTAAATATAGCTTGCGATAAAGGTGGCGAAGACATGGAACAGAAAGAGCAGCAGGCTTCATATGGTTCAAAATCTGCAAAGGGAGTTTATGCCTTTTTAATTACAGCCATAATAGCGCTATTGTTAGTGCTTATATATCTGGTGGGAATCATGTTTTTTCCTTCATTTGCAAAGATGGCGCTGAACATTCCGGGATTATCGGTGGTGACAAATGCATTGGTGGGCAGCATGTATACTAAACCGGAGGTTGTACAAACTGTATCCGGAGATTCTAAGAAGCCGGAAGCGGTAACAACAGAGAAAGCACAGAAAGCACAGGAGAAAGAGGAGCCTATGGTAATACTGGAAGAAGAACCGGGATGGGATGAAACCTATTTTAATCATTGCGTATTTTTAGGTGATTCCAGAACGGTAGCTATGTCGGGTTATGGCTATGTGCCGGAGGACAGTACGTTAGCGCAGGTAGGATTAAGCCATATGAGTGCAGAATCTACTATATACACTTTCAGTTCAGGACTTCAGTATAATTTTAAAGACTATGTTATGACTCACCAAGCGGATGTAATATATATATCTTATGGAGTAAACGGTATGAATTATAGTGTGGAGGAGCAGTATAAGTCTGCCTACAGGAAGCTTGTTGAAGACGTCATGTTTTATGCTCCGGGAAGCGATATTGTAATTCAGTCCATTTGGCCTGTCAGAGAGGGGTACGCTATGACGGGGCAGATAGATAATAATATGATTGATTATTACAATGAGTTTTTGCTGGAGCTTGCAGAGGAAAAGGGCATTTACTATCTTGATACCCAGTCTGTATTGAAGGATGAGTATAACACTATGAAGGCGGAATATAACAGCGGCGATGGGCTGCATTACAGTGAAGCAGGATACGAGGCGGCAATGGGGTATTTGCTAAGTCATCCTGTTCCAGATGTGGAGTGATATAAGACTGTATTCCGTAGAATTCTGGCTTACATAATAAAGCATTTGAACGCAGCGATAAATAATTTTATTTATATTAAGGGAAATAGTTATTAAACTATTTTCCTTTTTTTGTGGATTGTGTAATCAAAATATGTTAATATATGCTTATCTATGAACATTCTCTTTGTCTCCCGCAAAAGAGGGTGTTCACGAACGACATTATAATTTTAAGGAGGTTTTTATTTATGAAACGTATTAAATGTTTTGTGGCATGGCTGATGGTTATATGTATGCTGAATTTAAGCGGCGCATGGACAGGCGTTAGCATTGTCGCAGGGGCGGCGGATGTAAAGGGATATTCGTATTATTATTCCGACCTTAAAGTGACAAGCAGCGGCAATGCAAGCGCAGATGCCAGCGGTACTGCCAGCGTCAGAATTGATATTGATCAGAATGCTGCAGAGAGGCCGAGCGAGGTAATAGTTCCAGCAGCTTATACCTCGGGAGATGCCAGCGGTAATTGTAACTATGAGATTACTGTCTTTAAGGGAATCTCAGGAGACGCTAATAAGAACGTGAAAGTGATTAGTTTTGAGAACGCCGGCAATATTCCTACAATTGAGGGTTCTAATATTGAAAACTATTATGTAAAGGTATTAGTCGGCGCCAGCGCAGACGCCGATTTAAAGTCGATTGATAAAGATAAACTCTATATTGTAGATGACCTTAATAATAAGATTATGAAGGTTGAGAATCCCAAAGAAAAACCTACTTCATTTAAAGAAGCAGAAGACTCAATTAAGGTGACAGATATTTTGACTGATACTGATATTAAAGATGGCAAGACCTTCACATGGTATTCAGATGACAGTTATAATAATAATATTAATAATACGAATGATAGTGTTGAAGCCAAAACGTATTATTATGAAGTATCAGTAGATGGATATGCGGCATTTAAAGGTTCTATTAAAATGCAGAATAAAAATGCTAATGCATTTACTGTTAAGGCGGATAATGTTACTTTAACATGCAGCCCGATTGTTTCTGCTTCAGGAAATGCCAAAGTGCAGATTATAGATGCTTCAGCAGATGCGGCGCCGGTACCGGGCGCTCCCTTTGTTATTCCGGAAAGCGTTACAAATAATAATACTACATATACAGTAACAAGGATTTGTTCAAATGTATTTGGAAACAAGGATAAGAATACTAAGTTTACAAGCTATGTAATTCCTGAATCCGTAACAGAAATTGAGGCAAATGCTTTTGGTAATAACCTGAATTATGATGATGTGGTACTGCTTCGTTTTATGGCAACATCAAAGGATAAATTACCTAAGATTTCCGGTAATTATAATAGTGCAAAACGTTTTGGTATGGTATTTAACAAATCGATAACCGAATCTGATATAAACAGTTGGAGGAATGAAAAAGCAAATAATTTAAATACAAATAATACATATTTTGTAGATAATCCTAAAACTGATAAGATTTTAATGTCAGGAAATGTACAGGCACAGGATGATGCGCTTTATACTAATCATTTGTCAGATATAGCCATTACTCCTACAGGCTTTAAAGACTTTGAAACAGATAAAGAGGTTGCAGTTTCCGGCGGTTGGGATAATCCGGGTTATGCATTTAGTTTTGCCGACAGTACCAGAGATTTCCCATATACCTATAAAGCTACAGGGTATGCTAATGAAGTAAAGGGAACAAAGAGAATAACTCCATATACTGCAAGCGGATTTTCATATGAGCTTGTCGGTGCCGGACTTCATGTAACTGAATATAATGCAGAAAAGGATACTGTGTCTACTGCGGAGAAGAAAGCAAACAAAGAGGTAGATATTCCGGCATCAGAGACTGATTCAACAGGCGCTTCTTATACTGTAAATGGCATTAAGACCATGAACAGAAATAAAACACTTGAGCATTTGAATATTCCTGCAGCAGTTGCAACTATCAACGAAGATGCATTTATTGGCTGTGACTTTATGCAGATTAATGTATCTGTAGATAATGCTGCTTACGCTTCAGCAAATGGTTTCCTTTATACAAAGGATATGAAAAAGCTGATTTCAGCAGCGTGCGCTTCAGGTAAGACATATCTTCCGGCAGGCATTGAACTGATTGGAGACCATGCTTTTGATTCTAACGGAAGGGTACAGGATTTATATATTCCGGCTTCTGTAACAAAGATTGGCGAGAGCAATGACGGACACAGCTTACAGGCAACACAGCTTAGGGATGTATATTTCTTTAACTCAGATAACATTACTACATTGACCTTTATGGGCAGTGTGTTTAGTGGAGCAACTAGGAATATATGGGTTCCTACGGGAACAACAGCAGCCTATGAGGCGGCTCTTAAGAATCAGTGGAAGGATGCAACTATAAGAGAGTGGATTCCTACTTATGACGAGATTGTTACTCTTACTGATTATAATGAGTTTCCTCTTACAGCGGTAAATGGCGTAAACAAGACTTATACATGGACTACATCGGACGCTAATATTGTTGGAGTTGAGGCGACAAATGCGGCGACAGCTAAGATTCATGCTATGACTACAACAGGTACAGCTACCATTACAGCAACATCTACTGATGGAAGCGGTGTGTCTAAGTGGCAGGTAACTGTAAATGTTCCCGCAACTCTTGAGAATCCCTGGGCAGTTCCACAGTATACATTAAAGGCAACAGCTAAGTCTCTGACAATGGGAGCAAAAAAAGGTAAGAAAGTGGATTCCGCAACAATTACAATCAGCGCCAGTGATAAGAGTGCAATTAAAGTCGCTTCTGTTAAGACTTCCAAGAAAAAGGTTGCAACTGTTTCTAAGAAGGGCAATAAGGTGGTGATTAAGGCTGCTAAGAAAGGCAAGGCAAACATTACAGTAACAGACAGTTTAGGTAAGACAGTTACTATTAAGGTTACTGTAAAGGCAGCTCCGAAGAAGTGTGTTCTTAAAAAGAAAAGCGTTAAGATTAAGAAGGGCAAGACATATAAGATTGCACTTAAAAATACAGCAAGCGCAAAGCTTACCTATAAGGTATCAAACAAGAAGATTGCCAGTGTTTCAGGCGGAGTTGTAAAGGGTAAGAAGAAGGGAAGCTGCAAGATTATAGTTACTACCTATAATGGCAAGAAAGCTGTATTGAAGGTAAAGGTAAAGTAATTTTAAAGGCGCAGCGCCTTAAGATAAGGTAGTAAACATATTTATCAGACATATCTTTTGATATGTCTGATATTTTTATATGCTTGCAAAAATGGCGATTGATGTCTATAATCAGATTTAGGTGATTAAAATGAGTAAATCAAAGGAATTAAAGACTAATGCAATGCGGATATTGGATAAAAACAAGATAGAATATAAGGTAAACTATTATGAATGCGGTGAATTCATTGATGGAGTCCATATTGCAGACCAACTGGGACAGGATTATGATACCAGCTTTAAAACGTTGGTTACAGTGGGTAAAACGGGTAATTATTATGTGTATGCGCTTCCTATTCATAAGGAGTTGGATTTGAAGAAAGCAGCCCGGGCAGTTAATGAAAAATATGTAGAAATGCTGCATGTAAAGGATATTAATAAGGCGACAGGGTATATTAGGGGAGGCTGTACTCCTATTGGCATGAAAAAACAATATGTTACGGTTATACATAAAAGCGCAAAGGATTGTGATAAAATTATTATAAGCGGAGGAAAACTGGGAGTCCAGATTGAATTGGCGCCGGAGGATTTGATTAAGGTTATAGGTGCAAAGTATGAAGACATCATCGAAGAATAGGGAAATAAAAAAGAAAGGCCCAATTTATGCGTGGAATAAAAAAGGCCTTCCCATTAACATATTATATATAAATTTGTTATATTATTTTTATGCATCTTTTAGGAAAGCCAGATAGCATTTTTTAGCCTCATATATATCAGCTTTGCTTGTAAGCTCCCAAGGGGCGTGCATATTCAGTACTGCGACGCCGCTGTCGATGACTTCCATTCCGTAAAGTGATAGAATATATGCTATGGTTCCGCCGCCGCCTATATCTACTTTTCCAAGCTCAGCGGTCTGAAAAGCTACATTGTTGTCGTCCATTATTTTTCTAATAACACCCATATATTCTGCATTGGCATCATTAGAGCCGGATTTGCCGCGACTGCCGGTGAACTTGTTAAATACTATTCCGCGTCCAAAATATGCTGCATTTTTCTTTTCAAAGGCAGAAGCATAAAGGGGATCATAGGCAGCGCTGACGTCAGAAGACAGCATTCTTGAGTTAGCTAGGCAACGCCTAAGGGTAAGCTCTGAAAAGCCTTCTGTAAGCTCAAGCAGTTCTGCCAGTGTATTTTCAAAAAATTTTGACTGCATACCGGTGGCTCCGACGCTGCCGATTTCCTCTTTATCAACTAAAAGGCAACACAGAGTTTTCTCTGTTTTGGGAGCCTCTAATATTGCAGCAAGAGAGGTATAAGCGCATACGCGGTCGTCCTGTCCATAAGCCATAATCATGGAACGATCGATACCGGACTCTCTTGCGCGTCCTGCGGGAACAATTTCCAGCTCAGCAGATAGAAAATCTTCTTCTTCTATACCGTACTTTTCTTTTAGGAGCTTTAACACATTTTCTTTTACAGCGTCCTTTTCTTTATCTTTAAGCGGCTGGCTGGCAAAAAGAATATCAAGGTCTTCGCCTTCCACAACCTTTGAAGCTTCTTTTTTAACCTGTTCCTGTGCCAAGTGGACTAATAAATCAGTAATGCAAAATACAGGATCTTTATCATCCTCACCGATTACAACCGGTATTAATGAGCCATCTTTTTTTGCTACAACACCATGTATGGCAAGAGGAAGTGTAACCCATTGGTATTTTTTGATTCCACCATAGTAGTGGGTATCTAAATAGGCAAAATCAGAATCTTCATATAAGGGGTTCTGTTTTACGTCAATTCTTGGCGAATCAATATGGGCGCCTAGTATAGTAATGCCATTTTCAAATGCTTTGCTTCCGATTTGAAAAAGGGCGATGGATTTATCCATGTTGACTGCATATATCTTATCACCCGCTTTTAACTTGCTACTGCCGCCAATAAAAGTGTTAATATTTTTATAGCCCTTTTGTTCCGCCGCCTTAACAGCCTCCTTTACACATTCCCTTTCCGTTTTACCATTATTAAGAAAAGACATATATTCATTACTTAGTTTTTCTATAGCAGTAATATCGCTTTTCTTATAATCCTTCCATGCGTTTTGGCGTTCCATGTAAATCAACCTTCTTTCTTAAATAAAATTTCATACCTCTTTGTACTTAGTGATGGCGTAAAGGGTATGGTTTTTGCTTCTCACATAATCTATATTGTACATCTAATGATGTAATTTGTCTATTTTTTATGAGTATGGTATGATAAAAGCCTTTAAATGCAGTATACCCAGATTGGGAATATTATAATCCATAAGGGCGCCTGAAGGAAGCGGCAGCATTTAACAATCCCAGCGGATTTACAAGTCCCCAGCCCTGCTGATTTTTGCTAAGCCCCAAATCAATTGAAGTCTCATAAAGGAGAATTTTTACTGCTTTGGGAGTTAAAAAGGGGTATTCAGAGAGCAGCAGCGCAATAGAGCCGCTGACAAAAGGGGTTGCCATTGAGGTGCCGCTTTTGTCTGTATACATAGCGGCGCGGTTAGAGCAGGACATAATTCGCGAGCCCGGGGCTACCACATCAGGTTTGCAAATGCAAAAAGGCGTGGGGCCTCTTCCGGAATAAAATAAATTATTAGAAGTAGATATATTATCATCACATGAACCGACAGTAATTATAGTCTCGCTTATTCCGGGAGTGGTGACGCTGGTTTTGTCAGGACCATGGTTTCCGGCGGCAGATACTACGACAATCCCATTTTGCCATGCCCTTTCCACAGCGTCTACTAAAGTGTGGTTGTGGGTGGGTTTTTTGGAAATGGTTCCAATGGAAATGTTCATGATGCGTATATTGTATTTGTCCTTATGGTCAATCACCCAGTTTATACCTTCAAGCACCATAGGGGTTTTTCCCTCGCCTATTCTGTCCAGAACTTTTAATATAATAAGTCGTGCCTCCGGAGCAATTCCAATTTTTTTTGAACCGATGATACCTGCGACATGGGTGCCATGACCACTATCGTCATAAAAGTTACTACGATGATTTATATAGTCTTTAAAGGTATATAAATAGGGTAAATCAATATGAGGATAGGCACCGGTGTCCAATACTGCAATACCAACCCCCTGTCCCCGAATACCCATGCAGTGTATTCTGGGGATTTGCAGCAGCTCGTGATAGTTGATTAATCTGGCCATAGCGCCTCCTTGTGATAGGTTGTATACTATATAGAATATTCATGTGATGAAATATGTCGAATAATTTTAAACAAATATTATAAATTTGTGGTATAATTTCCCTATAGGCTGTATTATTAGCATCGTTAATTGAGTTAGCTTAATGCAGCAAACTCAGTTAATGATGTATTGAGATTTTGCAAGGGAAGGTGATATGATTTTGAGAGCGATTCTTGTAGATAATGATGCAGTAGAGACAGAATTGTTTGAAAAGATTGTAGAAGAAAATGGTAAGCTGGAATTGGTTAAAACATTTTCTGATAATAAGGAGGTAATGAATTATTTAGACAATCATAGGGTTGATGTGTCTATTTTGGATGTGGGTAATCCTGAGATTAACGGTTTAGAGCTGGCTAAGAATATTAAACAGAAATATCCTGATATGGTGTTTATAATTGAGGTTAGCGCAGAAGAGTACACAACAGACGTTTTTAAGCTGAAAGCAGCGGGCTATATATCTAAGCCATACAATGTTGTAGATGTGGAATATGCAATAGAAATGGCAGATATGATGGTTTCAAGACTTAGGAATGACCAAGTATACGCACGTACATTTGGACACTTTGATTTATTTGTAGGAGGTAAGCCGGTAGAATTTAAGAGCGCAAAGGCAAAGGAGCTTTTGGCATTGCTGGTAGATCGGCAAGGAGGAATTGTCACATCTGATCAATTAATATCCATATTGTGGGGAGACCGCCCAAATGACGGAGCAACCCAGAGTCTGGCCAGCAAGATTAGCAAAACCTTGAAAAAAGAGCTTGACCGCTATGGGGTTGCAGATATTGTAAATGTGGGCAGAGGCGTCAGAAGCCTTAACATAGACATGATAGAATGTGACTTATATGACTATCTAAACGGAGTACCAGACGCTAACAGACAATATTTTGGGGAATACATGAGTGATTATTGCTGGGGAGAAAATCGCATTGAGGCGCTTAACAGACTTAAAAAATAATATAAACTAACAATATACTTCATTTAAACGCACTATATGATGTGAAATTACAAAATATTTTATCAATTCCATTTGAATTCCGTTTCTATTCAATAATATGTCCGTTAAGGAGTGCTATTATTTGGGATGAAAGGAGCGGATATTTATGAATGATAAGATTAAAGTAATTATTGCAGATTCCGAAGAAGATTTGTGCAATCGCTTGTTAAATTATTTTAATAAAAACAGTATTATACAAGTGATAAAGATATGCAATGACGGTTTTTCAACCTTGAAAGCGGTGAAAAGTCTTCAACCTGATATGCTGATACTGGATTTGATATTACCGGGTGCAGATGGGATTGAAGTATTAAAGGGGATACAGGAGATAAAAGACCGTCCTAATGTAATTGTAACTTCAGTATTGGAAAATTCTCAAATGATACATTGCGCATGCGCTCTGGGAGCGGATTATTATATTTGCAAACCGTATGCCTTAGATTCTATGCTGGAAAGGATTCTTCAGATTGAAAGCAATACATATGTTATGAAATCTGCAGAGTATTCCCAAAAAACAAATCAAGCTTTAAAAAAGTTAGAGGGTTCATCTTTGGAAGTCAAGGTTACATCAGCAATAAGGAGACTCGGTATTCCTGCACACATAAAGGGCTATCAATATACTAGAGAAGCAGTTATTCTTTCAATTTCAGACGACAATATGCTGACATATATTACAAAATGTCTATATCCTACTATTGCAAAAGCTCATAACACCACATCAAGCAGTGTGGAGAGGGCGATTCGCCATGCAATCTGCGTGGCATGGGAACGTGGCAACCTGAAAAAACTGGGAGAGTTTTATGGCTACGGATTCTCGTCAGAACAGACAAGACCAACTAATTCAGAATTTATTTCCCTTTTAGTGGATCATTTCCGTTTAGAAATGCAAAATGAAAATATATTTAAGAGTAAAAGTGACGACAGCAGTATTCATAATAATATGGACGACTACTACTTTGCTATGTGAATATTGAAAAGCAGAACTCTTAAAGCGCCGAAAAGAGGTTTGGATTAAAGAAATGTTTTATTTGTATTTATTCTATATCTTTAGGGTATTATTTATAAGACAAATTAAAAATGTTTGTAATAATCTGGAAATTATACACACATTTTATTGACAAATTGTACAAAAAAAACGTATAATAGTAACGATATTATACATAAAGAAGGTGAGAAAATGGAGCATTTGTCAGAAGAATTAGTGGAGCATTTACCTCCGGCGCCGGTCTTTGAATTCACAATAGCGGGATATACAGTTACAATTACCAATTCTATTGTGAATACATGGATTATTATGCTGGTAGTAATGATTGCCTGTATTCTTCTCACAAGAAACCTGAAGATTGTGCCAAAAGGACCTCAGGTGGTATTAGAGGCAATTGTCGGATTTGCCAACAATTTGTTTAATTCCACTGTGGGACCGCATGGAAAAGCCTATTTCCCATATTTGACTACGGTTTTAATATTTTTGGCTATATCTAACACAATTGGTTTCTTTGGATTTACACCGCCGACTAAGGACATTAACGTAACTGCCGGTTTGGCTCTTATGAGTATTGTTCTGATTCAAGTCTGTGGAATCCGGAAGAAAGGTGTAGGCGGCTGGCTGAAATCATTTACAGCTCCAGTTGCAATTGTTACACCAATTAATATCATGGAGTTGGGAATCAAACCGTTATCTCTTTGTATGCGACTTTTTGGTAATATTTTAGGAGCGTTCATTATTATGGAGCTGTTAAAAGGGGTATGTAATCTAATTGTCCCTGTACCATTTAGCTGCTATTTTGATTTGTTTGACGGATTGATTCAGGCTTATGTATTTGTGTTCCTGACCTCGTTGTTTATGAATGAGGCTATGGAATAAGACACTATATTATTTGAGAAAAGGAGAGTTTACATTATGAGTATCGCATTAGGAGCAGCAATTGCTGTATTAACAGGTTTGGGAGCAGGTGTTAGTATCGGTATTGCCACAAGCAAGGCAACAGAGTCTATTGCAAGGCAGCCGGAGGCAGCAAGTTCTATTAACATGGCATTGATTCTGGGATGTGCTTTGGCAGAAGCAACTGCTATTTATGGTTTCGTTATTGCGCTGTTATTGATTTTAATGAAATAATGAAATTATATAACCATTAAATTATCTATAAATATTATATTTCAGGAGGGTTTTTATTATGAGTATCGCATTAGGAGCAGCAATTGCTGTATTAACAGGTTTGGGAGCAGGCGTTAGTATCGGTATTGCCACAAGCAAGGCAACAGAGTCTATTGCAAGGCAGCCGGAGGCAGCAAGTTCTATTAACATGGCATTGATTCTGGGATGTGCTTTGGCAGAGGCAACTGCTATTTATGGTTTCGTTATCGCACTTTTACTTATCTTAATGAAATAATAAATTGTATTAGAATAAGTTTAGGAGGCGAAGAACATGGGATTAATGACATTTAATCTGACCACAATTATACTTAACATAGTCAATGTGTTGTTGTTCTTTGCAATCATTCGTGCGTTTTTATGGAAACCGGTTATGGGAATTATGGAAAAACGCCAGCAGTTGATTGACAATGATTTAGAGAATGCAAAATCCGAAAAAGAACAGGCAGAGAAGTTGAAGAGTGAGTATGAAGGTGCATTAGCAGATGCTAAGGAAGAAGCTTCAGGTATTATCGAGAAAGCAAGAAAGCGTTCGCAGGAAGAGTACGATGCAGCAATTGCAAAAACTCAGGAGGAAACTGCCAAGATGATTTCTGACGCACAGCAGATGATAGAGGTTGAGCGTAGTAAGGCCATGAAAGGAATGCAGGCAGAGATTGCAGGTATTGCTATGGCGGCAGCCCAGAAGGTTATCAGTCAGAATATTGACGATGCGGCAAACAAAAAATATCTGGATGATTTTCTTAGCGAGGCAGGTGGTGAAAAATGACAGAACGTGCAATCCAATATGGAAAAGTTTTGTTTGAACTTAAACTTGCAAGCAATCTGATTGAGGAAACTAAGGATACATTTGTGGGAAGCAGGCCCTTAATAGAAGCTTTGGATAATCCATCAGTTAAGACTGATGAGAAGCATGCAGTAATTGACCGTCTTTTTGATCCGTCAATCAGGTCATTTTTAAAGGTGGTCACAGATAACAAAATGATAGGGCAGATTGATGATATTTTTGAAGCATATCATGATTGTAGTATCAGTGAGAAAAACTGGGTAAAAGCGACCTTGTATTATGTGTCGAAACCTGATGAGATTCAGATTGCGAACATAAAGGATAAAGTCAAAAAAGAATATAATAAGGATGGTGTGGAGCTTGAATTAATTGAGCAGCCGTCTTTAATTGGAGGATTTGTTCTAAAGGTGAATGACTTTGAGATTGACCGTAGTATCAAAGGCAGTTTAGAGCAGTTGACTCAGAAACTTATGCGGAGGTGAAAATAGTGAGTAGTGTGAATCCGGAAGAAGTGATTTCCGTTCTGAAAAGCGAAATCGAAGGATATGACACCAAAACAGAGGCATTGGAAACCGGTTCGGTTATTTCCGTCGGTGATGGTATTGCCACTGTTTATGGTATAGAACACGCAATGTATGGCGAGCTTGTAGAGTTTGCTAATGGAACAACTGGTATTGTACAGAATCTTAATACTAAGACTGTGGGTGTCGTGCTATTAGGTACAGACAAGGGTATTCAAGAGGGTACAAAGGTTACGAGAACAAAGAAACAGGCCGGTATTCCGGTGGGCGATGGCATGATCGGACGAGTTGTCAATGCTCTTGGAGAGCCGATTGATGGAAAGGGACCTGTAAATACTACAGATTTTGCCCCGATTGAATCAGAGGCTCCGGGTGTATGCATTCGTAAGTCTGTATCTGTCCCAATGGAGACTGGTATTATGTCAATTGATACCATGTTCCCTATCGGACGCGGACAGCGTGAGTTGATTATTGGCGACAGACAGACGGGTAAGACTTCAATTGCTGTAGACGCCATGATTAATCAAAAAGGCAAAGACATGATTTGCGTGTATGTTGCTATTGGACAGAAAGCTTCTACAGTTGCAAAGCTTGTTAATAATTTAGAGAAATATGGCGCTATGGAATATTCTGTAGTAGTGAACGCTTCAGCTAGTGATTTAGCGCCACTGCAGTGGATGGCGCCTTATGCGGGTACAGCTATTGCAGAGTATTTTATGCGTCAAGGCAAGGATGTATTGATTATCTATGATGATTTATCTAAGCATGCAGTTGCATATCGTTCTATGTCACTGTTGTTACAGCGACCACCTGGACGTGAGGCATATCCTGGTGATGTATTCTATCTGCATTCCAGATTATTAGAGCGTTCATGTCGTTTGGACGAGGCTCATGGCGGCGGTTCAATTACAGCTCTGCCTATTATTGAGACACAGGCGGGAGATGTGTCCGCCTATATTCCTACTAATGTTATCTCCATTACAGATGGACAGATTTTCCTTGAGAGCGAATTGTTCTTTGCAGGTCAGAGACCAGCGGTTAATGTAGGTATTTCAGTATCTCGTGTAGGTGGTGCGGCACAGACTAAAGCTATGAAGAAGGTAGCCGGTACGTTACGTCTTGATTTGGCGCAGTATCGTGAGATGCAGGCGTTTACTCAGTTCAGTTCTGATTTGGATGCTGCAACTAAGGAGCTTCTTGACCATGGTAATCGTCTGATGGAGGTTTTAAAGCAGCCTTTGTATCAACCGAAATCTATGGCGCAGCAGGTTGTATTGCTTTGTGTATGTAACAATAAGCTGCTGCTTGACGTTCCTTTGGAAGAGGTAGGAAAGTTTGTTAAGGATTTGTGGGCTCATTTTGAAAGTGAGCATCAGGATGTAATTAATGAGATTACAGAGAAGAAAGTACTGTCAGATGATTTATTAGAGAAGATTAAGAATATAACAATAGAATTTAAGAAGTAGGTGATTATACATGGCAAGTATGAAAGAGATTCGTTCTCGTATTAAGGGTGTCGATGATATTATGAAAATCACCAATGCCATGTATCTGATATCCTCCACCAAGGTGAAGAAGGCCAAAAGAAATATGGAAGCTACTACCCCGTATTTTAATAATATGCAGGAGACGATTTTGGATATTTTGGTTCACTGTGGTGATGAGTTCTCACACAAGTTTTTGGATGAGCGCATAGAGATTCCTAAGGAGGAAAGAAAAACCGGTTTTGTTATTATCACAGGTGATAAGGGATTGTGTGGCGCTTATAATCATAATGTTATTAAACTGACAGAGCAGATTATAAAAGAACATGCCAATCCAAAGCTTTATGTGGTAGGAAGTGTGGGACGAAGCTATTTTATCAAGCGTAAGTACAATGTGGATGATGATTTCCTCTATGCAGCAGCAGACCCTACGTTTTACAGGGCAAGAAGTATTGCAGAGGAGATTGTTGCAGCATTTGAGAATGGTGAATTAGATGAGGTGTATGTCATTTACACGAAGATGGTGACTTCAATGTCTGCAGAACCGAGAGTAATCCCAATTCTGCCGTTACATCGGGCAGATATTGAAGGTCGGGTTAATGGAGAATATCAGTCATATGCAGTATTTTCTCCTAGTCCGGAGGCGGTTATGGATATGGTAGTGCCAAATTATGTTAAAGGTATTGTATTCGGCGCTATGGTACAGTCCTTCTGCAGTGAGCAGAATGCCAGAATGCTGGCTATGCAGTCTGCTACGGACAGTGCAGAGGAGATTATTACAGACTTGAATCTGTCATATAACCGCGCTAGACAGGCAGCAATTACGCAGGAGATTACAGAGATTGTGGCGGGAGCCAATGGTCTAAAAAAATAAATACCAGAATACTGGTAGAAAGGATAGGAGTAAGACATGGAAAAGGGTAAGATTGTACAGGTTTTAGGACCCGTTGTAGATGTACAGTTTGACTGTGACCGTTTGCCGGGTATCAAGGAAGCTTTAACGGTGGATAACCATGGCAAAACACAGATAATGGAAGTGTCCCAGCACATGGGGAATGATGTGGTACGTTGTATTATTCTTTCTTCATCTGATGGTTTAACAAAGGACATGGAAGTAATTGCAACAGGCGATAGTATCAGAGTTCCTGTTGGCAGGTCAACTCTTGGCCGTATGTTTAATGTAATTGGCCAGAATATTGATGATGAGGAACAAGTAAAGGGTGAGGAGCAGTGGAGTATTCACCGCGAGTCGCCAAAGTTTGAAGACCAGACTCCGGTTGTTGAGATTTTGGAGACCGGAATTAAGGTTATTGATTTGCTAGCGCCTTATGCTAAGGGTGGTAAGATAGGCTTGTTTGGTGGTGCAGGTGTAGGTAAGACTGTATTGATTCAGGAGCTTATTACCAATGTTGCTACTGAGCATGGTGGATATTCAGTATTTACCGGTGTTGGCGAGCGTTCTCGTGAGGGTAATGACCTTTGGGTAGAGATGAAGGAATCGGGCGTTATAGAGAAGACTGCTTTAGTATTCGGACAGATGAATGAGCCGCCTGGAGCGCGTATGCGTGTGGCGCAGACTGGACTTACTATGGCAGAGTATTTTAGAGATGTAGAAAAGCAGGATGTGCTTTTGTTTATTGATAATATTTTCCGTTTTGTGCAGGCAGGTTCAGAGGTATCTGCATTGCTTGGACGTATGCCTAGTGCGGTAGGTTATCAGCCTACGTTAGCTAATGAGATGGGTGAGCTTCAGGAGCGTATTACTTCTACAAAGAATGGTTCTATTACATCTGTACAGGCAGTGTATGTGCCGGCGGATGATTTGACTGATCCGGCTCCGGCTAATACATTTACACATTTGGATGCTACAACAGTATTGTCGCGTAAGATTAGTGAGCAGGGTATCTATCCGGCTGTGGACCCATTAGAGTCTACGTCACGTATTTTGGAGCCGGATGTGGTAGGTGAGGAGCATTACAGTGTAGCCCGCAGGGTTCAGGAGGTATTGCAGAGATATAAGGAACTGCAGGATATTATTTCTATTTTGGGTATGGAAGAGCTTTCTGACGAGGATAAGCAGATAGTCAACCGCGCGCGTAGGATTCAGAAATTCTTGTCACAGCCATTCCATGTAGCTGAGAATTTTACCGGCTTGGATGGCAAGTATGTGCCATTACAGGAGACAATTCGAGGATTTAAAGCAATCTTGGATGGTGAGATGGATGATTATCCGGAGGCCGCTTTCCTGTTAGTTGGTACTATTGAAGAAGTAAAGGCGAAAGCTGCAACAATGGCAACAGGCGAATAGAGGGATGATGTATGGAAAAAACATTTTTATTGGATGTTGTGGCCAGTGATCACCCGTTTTATAGCGGTCCTTGTGAGATGCTGGTATTTCGTTCAGTGGATGGCGAGCATGGTATATTGCCGGAGCATGAGACAATGGTTTGTGCTTTGGATGCATGTGAGATTCGTTATCAGGTGGACGGAGAGTGGAATTATGCGGCTGCAGGCGCAGGTTTTGTGGAGATTACGGGAGACAAGGTTATTGTTCTTGCGGATACCGTTGAGCGGCCGGAGGAGATTGACGCCCGTCGTGCTGAGGAAGCAAAACAGCGTGCCGAAGAGCGCTTAAAGCAGCGCCAGAGCATGGAGGAATATGCTCGTTCTAAAGCAGCCTTGAATCGAGCCTTGAGCAGATTGAAGGTAACTTCAAGGCGGGGTAAGATTTAGATTAGCTAAACATAATTAAAAACGCTGTCACACTACCTGTTAGTGTGGCAGTTCCTTATTTAAAATGTTATAAAAGCTTCCTGTATACTTTAAATAGGTCAAGAGATTGACACAGAAAAATACCTCAAGTAAATTTAGATTATTACTGA